>WLIH01000021.1 GCA_009702305.1 Actinomycetota bacterium
CTCCTACGACAGCCGCACCGACGCCGGGGCCGACCAGCAGGCCTACACCAAGGGCTGCGAGGAGGTCTTCGCGATGGTCGGCTCGATGTCGGGCTTCGACTCCGGGGGCGCCGGCGCCTCCGAGTCGTGCGGGCTTCCCGACGTGCGCGCCATCTCGGTGACCGAGGCGCGCACGGCCTGCACGGTCTGCTTCGCCGCCCAGCCCGCCGGCCCCAACGAGTTCGAGAACGCCGTCCCCGACTTCATCATGGACAACTACGACGGCGGCCAGAAGGCCGCGATGCTCTACCTCAACGGCGGCGCCGCGGCGGAGAACGGGCCGAGCCAGGCCCGTCTCGAGACCAAGCGCGGGATGAAGTTCGTCTACATCCAGGCCGTCGACCTCGCCGAGTTCAACTACGCGCCCTACGTCCAGGCGATGAAGGACAAGGGGGTCGAGACCGTGCAGTTCGTCGGCGCCAATCCCCAGTTCGTCCGGCTCGCGCAGGCCATGCAGCAGCAGGGGTTCACGCCCAGGCTCTACCTGCTCGACCCCACGGCGTACAGCCCGGAGTACACCGACGGCGCCGGCGAGGCGGCCGTCGGCACGGTGTCGTTCCTCAACTTCACGCCGTTCGAGGAGGCCGACCGCAATGCCGAGCTCGGCCTCTACCTGCAGTACCTCCAGCAGGTCAGCCCCGGAGCCGACCCCGGATTCTTCGGCCTCTTCGCCTGGTCGGCGGCACGCCTGTTCGTCGAGCAGGCCAGCCGTCTCGGTGGCGGCTTGGACCGCGAGTCGCTGATCGGCTCGGTCTCCAAGGTCAACGCCTGGACCGCCAACGGCCTGCACGCCCCGCAGCGGGTCTCCGAGAAGCGCGTCGCCGAGTGCTGGCGCTTCGTGCAGTGGAGCGGCAGCACCTGGAAGCCGATCGACGGCACGCAGTACCACTGCAACGGCACCACCTCCGACTGACCCTCGGCGACCCTCGGCGCTCAGTCGAGGGCGGGGCGCACCTGCTCCAGCGCGCGCTCGGTCAGCGCCACGAGGGTGCGGACGTCGTGGGGTCGCGGCGACTCGGTCCAGACGGCGAGTGCGGCGAAGACGGCGCCGGCGAGCGTCTCGGCGCGCACGGCCGCGGCGAGCTCGTCCGTCCCGCGCTCGCTGAGGACCCGGCGCAGCTCGGCGGCCATCGCGCCCTGACGGTCGCGGAAGACGCGCTCGATGCGCGCGGGGCTGAGCAGCTCGCTGCGCAGCCGCGCGATCTCGACCATCAGCTGCGGGTCGATCGGCGCCGACGACATCGACGACAGCACCGACACGATGAGGTCCTCGTCGCGCGGGCGGGCCCGCAGGGCGCGGCTGAACCACTCGAGCCGGGTGGCGAGGTCGCCGAAGAGCACCTCGTCCTTGGTCGCGAAGTGGCGGTAGAAGGTGCGCTCGGTGACGCCCACCTCGGCGGCGATCGCCGGCACGCTCGAGGCCTCGAAGCCGTCGGCGACGAAGTGGCGCAGCGCCGCGTCGCGCAGCGCGGCACGCGTGCGCTCCGCCTTGGTGCCCGTCAGGGCGGTCGTGGTCGCCACGGGGGTGAATCTACTGGCTCCGACCACGGACCGGACATCTTTAGTCAGTCCTGACATTTCGGCCGATTTCGCTGGTACGGTCGCGACGATCTCAGCCAGGGCCCGCGATCCCGTCGGGCCCGGCCGACCCCCGGAGGAGGGCGGATGTCGGAGCACCCCGTCGCGACAGCGGCGCAGCACGAGCAGGAGCTGGCGGCGCTCGAGCTCGTCCAGCACCCCACGGTCAAGGCGGCGTACGCCGGCGTGGCTGAGACCTGGCTCGGGCGGGCCAAGGCGTCGGAGGCGATGCGCGCGCGCTTCGAGCCGGCCTTCGAGGAGGTCATGTTCTCGGCGGCGTTGTGGTCGTCCAACCAGGACCCGCTGCGTCCGAAGGTCAGCTGCATCACGCGGCTGGCCCACGAGGTCGAGGGGCGCCGGATCCCGGGCAGTCGCTGGGGCATCGACAACCCCGACACCGTCTACCGCGTCATCCCGATCTCGGGCGACGAGCGCTACGAGCTCCACGGCCGCGTCGGCGAGCACCGGATGACGGAGAACTACTTCACCCTGTGGAACGCCCACATGGGCACCGTCGACGTGCTCAACGGGCGCACGATGGAGGTCGGCAGCGACGGCACCTTCACCATCACCGTCGACTCCTCGCCGGCCGGTGGACGTCCCAACCACGTCCAGTCCTCGCCGGAGGCGCACGAGTTCTACGTGCGCGATGTGCTGCTCGACTGGAGCAAGGACGACCCGAACCACCTCACCGTCGAGCGCCTCGGCGGCGCTCCGTCACGACCGGCCCTGACGCTGGACGAGCAGGCCGAGGCGACCGCGAAGATGATGGCCCACTTCGCCGACTTCACCGGCAAGCTCAGCCACGGCATGTACAAGACGCAGCCCAACCATTTCTCCCTGGCGTGGGAGGCCGACCACACCGGCGCGATGCGCAACCAGGTCTACGTCGCCGGTCGCTTCGACCTCGCGCCCGACGAGGCCTTCGTCGTGGACGTCAGCGACGGGGGAGCGGAGTACTTCACCGTGCCGCTCGGCAACATCTGGGGCACGACCCTCGACATCTACCACCGCACCGGCAGCCTCAACAAGGCGCAGTCGCGCGCCAACGACGACGGCACCTACACGTTCGTGATCTCCGCGCAGGACCCGGGCGTGCACAACTGGATCGACACCGACGGCCTGCCCGAGGGCATCCTCACGCTGCGGATGGCGGAGTTCCCCGAGGGTGGGCCGCGCTCCGACCTCGCCGCCACCGGCCGGGTCGTCAAGCTCGACGACCTCGACACCGAGCTGCCCGACGCTGCGCGAGTCACCACCGACGAGCGGGCCGCCCAGCTCGTGACCCGCCAGCAGGGCTACCTGCACCGACTCCCCGAGGGCGTGCTCTGACATGGCTCGTTGGTTCATCACCGGCTGCTCCACCGGCATCGGCCGCGAGATCTCACGGGCGGCCCTCGAGGCCGGCCACCAGGTCGTCGTCACCGCTCGCCGGGTCGAGACGGTCCAGGACTTCGTCGACGACTTCGGCGACCGGGCCCTCGCGCTGTCCCTCGACGTCACCGACCGGGCGCAGATCGACGCGGCCGTCGCGGCCGCCCACGCGGCGTACGGCGGCATCGACGTGCTGGTCAACAACGCCGGCTACGGCTACCTCGCGGCCGTCGAGGAGGGCGACGACGAGCAGGTGCGTCGGCTCTTCGACACCAACTACTTCGGCGTGGTCGACACGCTCAAGGCGGTGCTACCGGGGATGCGCGCCCAGGGCAGCGGGCACGTCGTCAACATCTCGTCGATGACCGGGCTGGTCGCCAACCCCCCGAACGCCTACTACTCCTCGACCAAGTTCGCGCTCGAGGGCCTGACCGAGGCGCTGTCCAAGGAGGTCGCGCCGCTCGGCATCAAGGTGACCGCGATCGAGCCCGGCGGCTTCCAGACCGACTACGTCACCCGCTCGCTGCACGAGGCGACGACCGCGCTGGCCGACTACGCGGCGGTGACCGAGCGCAAGGAGCTGATCAAAGCGTTCGGCGAGCACCTGCCCGGCGATCCGCGCAAGGTCGGTGAGGCGGTGCTGATGATCGCCGGTCTCGACGAGCCGCCGCTGCGGCTGCTGCTCGGCCACGACGTGCTCAAAGCGACCCGCGACAAGCTGGCCGAGATGTCGGCCTCGATCGACGAGTGGGAGTCCGTGACCCGCGACGTCGACTTCCCCGCGGGCGCACGATGAACGGTCAGCACCCGATCGCGTCGGGCTTCGGTGCCCACACCACCGCGTCCGAGGTGCTCGAGGGCATCGACCTGACCGGCCGACTCGCGCTGGTCACGGGTGGCTACTCCGGTCTCGGGCTCGAGATCGTGCGGGCCCTCAGTGCGGCCGGGGCCGACGTGCTCGCCCCGGCCCGACGCCCCGAGGTGGCCGCGGAGGCGCTGGCCGGGGTCGATCGGGTCAGTGTCGGAGCGCTCGACCTCGCCGACCAGGACAGCGTCGCGGCGTACGCCGCCGGAGTCCTCGCCGCCGGCCGTCACCTCGATCTGGTGATCAACAACGCGGGCATCATGGCGTGCCCCGAGGAGCACGTCGGCCCGGGCTGGGAGTTGCAGCTGGCGACCAACCACCTGGGCCACTACGCGCTGGTCAACCGTCTGTGGCCGCTGATCAGCGGCGGCGCCCGGGTGGTCAGCGTGTCGTCGGGCGGGCACCACTTCTCGGGCATCCGGTGGGACGACCCGTCGTTCGCCGGCGGCTACGACAAGTGGCTGGCCTACGGGCAGTCCAAGACGGCCAACGTGCTCTTCGCCGTGCATCTCGACCGGGTCGGGCGCGACCGAGGCGTGCGGGCCTTCTCTCTGCATCCCGGTGCGATCCTGACCCCGCTCGGTCGTCACCTGACCCACGACGACATGGCAGACCTGCTCAGCTACGGCACCGACGGCGAGCCGGTGCTGCCGGACTTCAAGTCACCCGAGGCAGGTGCCTCGACGGCCGTCTGGGCCGCGACCTCGCCGCAGCTCGACGGGCTCGGTGGCCTCTACCTCGAGGACTGCGACGTCGCCCCCATGGCCGCGGACGGACCGGTCACGGTCGAGACGCAGGGCGTCAAGCCGCATGCCGTGGACCCGGCCGAGGCCGCGCGGCTGTGGGCCTGGTCGGCCGAGCAGACGGGGCTCGACGCGCTCAGCTGAGGGACGGGTCGGCGTCCGCGGCATAGCGCACCCCGATCTGGGCGCGCACCGCGTCGAGCTGGCGCATCAGGGTCAGGGTCTGCTCGTGGGGCACCCACGGGCTCTCGCGCAGGCCGGCGCGCAGGCAACGACCGACCTCGGCGAGCTCGTTGCCGTAGCCGACCCCGATGACCGGCTCGCGGCCGGTGATCCGCACCGGTGCGGCCGCGTCGTCGTACGCCGTGAACTCCGCGTGCGTCGGGTGGTGGAACTGTCCTCGCACCTCGATCCGGCCGCGATCCGTCGCGATGGCGGCCGAGCGGTCCGACCAGGAGGTCATCGAGGCGAGCATCGTCGCAAGCGCGCCGCCCGGGTAGCGCCCGGCGATCGCGACGTCGAGGTCGATCCCCGCGTCGGACAGGTCCGCGGTGGCCGTCAGCTCCTCGGCCGGGCCGAGCATCAGGTGCGCGAAGGTCAGCGGGTAGATGCCCATGTCCAGCAGTGCCGAGGCCCCGAGGGCGGGGTCGAGCATCCGGTCGGTCGGGGGTGCGTCGACGCGGAAGCCGAGCTCGGCGCGCAGCTGTCGAGGCGCGCCGAACTCGCCGGCGGCCAGGCGCTCGCGCAGCTCGCGCACGACGGGGTGGCACGCCGTCCACATCGCCTCCATGAGGAAGCGGTCGTGCTGGCGCGCCAGGGCGACCATCTCCTCGGCTTGCGCGAGGTTGAGGGTCAGCGGCTTCTCGCAGAGCACGTGCTTGCCGGCCTCGAAGGCGAGTCGGGCGTGAGCGAGGTGCAGCGAGTGCGGTGAGGCGATGTAGACCGCGTCGACGTCGGGATCGGCGACCAGCTCCTCGTAGGAGCCGTACGCCGTCACGGGGCCGTCGTCGTTCGCGTGCTCCTCGGCGAAGGCCTGCGCGGAGGCCAGGCGGCGCGATCCGACCGCCTGGAGCCGGGCCCCCGGGACCAGGGCGAGGTCGGTGGCGACGGTGCGGGCGATCTTGCCGGTGGCGAGGAATCCCCACCTGATGGTGTCCATGGCACGACGTTACGACGCGACGCGCCGCCGGAGTTCCCCACCCGAATGACATCGGTGTGGTTCCTTGACTAGAGTGGTGGCCGCATCACATCCAGATCCTCCCGGGAGACCCAGCATGGAGCCTCAGCGCGACCCCCAGCACGACGCTGCGGACGCTCACGGCCAGGCCCTCGACACCTCGAGCCTGAGCGAGCGCGACCGGGAGATCCTCGAGTTCGAGCGGCAGTGGTGGAAGTACGCCGGTGCCAAGGAGACCGCGGTCCGCGAGAAGTTCGACATGAGCTCCACGCGCTACTACCAGGTCCTCAACGCCCTGATCGACCGGCCCGAGGCGCTCGAGTCCGACCCGCTGCTGGTGCGTCGCCTGCGTCGCTTGCGCGCGGCTCGTCAGCGTCAGCGCTCGGCACGCCGCCTCGGCTTCGACGTCTGAGCTGCTGATGCGCACCCGGGACCAGCGCGGGGTCGTCTTCCCCTCGCCCGTCGTGATCTTGAGCATCGTCGCGGTCGCGATGGCGGCGATCGCGTTCGTCGCGACCCGCGGCAGCGCCCCCGAGGAGCGCGAGATCACCCCGGCGGCCCGCACCGAGACCTCGACGAACGCGCCGAGTGCGTCGGCGACGACCCCCACCGCGCCGCCCAAGCCCACCAAGCCCCCGGTCGATCGCAGCAAGGTCTACGTCGAGGTCTACAACAACTCGCCGATCACCGGGCTCGCCAGCCGCGCGGCCACCAGCACCACCGACGCCGGTTGGCAGGTCGTCGGCGCCGACAACTGGTACGGCACGATCCCCGCGACCACGGTCTACTTCCCGCCCAAGCTGGCCCGCGCCGCCAAGCTGCTCGCCCTCGATCTGGGCGTCCAGCGCACCGCTCCCGCCGTCGCGCCGATGAAGCTCGACCGCCTCACGCTGATCCTCACCGGCGAGCTCTCCTAGCCGGTCTCGACGGTCGGCGAGGGTGCTTCGTTGATCGAGTAGCCGACGAGCGCCAGCGAGGAGGCGTATCGAGATCCCACCGGTCAGCGCAGGGAAGCGGCAGATCACGACCCGGCCGTGACGACCACCACGTCGGGGTCTCTGGTTGGCTGAGGGCATGGAGTTCACCTCGGTCCGGGCTGAGCAGCGTTACGCGGCTCTGGTGCGTGCCGCGGCCGAAACGGTCGTCGGGTTGGACTTCGACGGCACCCTGTCGCCGATCGTCGACGACCCGGAGCAGGCGCACATCCACCCCGGTGCGAGGGAGGTGCTCGTCGACCTGGCGGCTCAGGTCGCAGCGGTCGCCGTCGTCACCGGTCGCCCCGCGCGGCAGGCCCTCGACCTGGGTGGGCTCGAGGAGGTCGGCAACGCCATCGGCGCGAGCGGCAAGGAGCTCTACCTGTTCGGCCAGTACGGCAACGAGCGCTGGAGCTCCAGCAACCACCGGGTGATCGGCCCGCGTCCGCCGCACGGGCTCGCGACCTTCCTGCGAGACCTCGCGCGCACGCTGCGCCAGGCCGGTGCCGCCGGCGCCTTCGTGGAGGAGAAGGGGTTGGCGGTCGCGGTGCACACCCGGCGCCTGGCCGAGCCGGAGGCGGCGTTCGAGCGGCTCCTCCCCGCACTGCGCACGCTGGCCAGCCAGCACGACCTCGTCGTCGAGCCGGGTCGCAACGTGATCGAGGTGCGCTCCGCCGGGATGCACAAGGGCCTGGTGGTGGAGCGGTTGGCCGAGGAGCTGGGGGCCGGCGGTTTCCTGTTCGCGGGCGACGACCTCGGTGACGTGGAGGCGTTCGAGGCGGTGGCCGTCCTCGATCGCGCCGGTCTCGCGACCCTGCGCGTCTGCTCGGCCTCCGATGAGGAGAGCGCGCTGGTGCCCCTGTCGGACGTGCTGGTCAAGGGTCCCGAGGGGGTCCTCGGGCTGCTCGCCCAGCTCACCGCCGATGCACGCGATCTGCGGGCTTGACGCGACTGAGCCGCCCGACCCCAAGGGTCGGGCGGCTCAGTGCGTCGTCGTTCGGACTCAGCCCACGATGCGGTGGGGACCCGTGGGCGGGTTGACGACACCGCCGCCGCCACCGCCGGACGTCACCGTGACGCTGAAGGTCCGCGAGGTCGCGGCGGAGTTCTGACGGTTGCCGGGCACCAGCACGCGGTACTGCTGGCGGCCCGTGGCATTGGTCGGGACCGCGATGGAGAAGCCACCCGACTTGCTGCTGCTGCCCGACGTGACGATGCTCCAGGAGCCGCCGGTCTTGCGCTGCACGCGGACGGCGGTGCGCCCGCGGGGGCTGACCTTGCCGCTCACCGCGAAGGCGTTGCCGCTGGCGACGCGAGACGCGGTGCTGCGGGCGGAGACGGCGTAGCGGACGGTGAAGTTCACCCAGTCAGACGAGCTGCTCTGGAGATCGTCGGTGCCCAGCACCCGCAGGCGGTAGGCGCCGGAGCCGCTCGGGCGGCGGGTGAAGGTCACCGTGCCCTGGTCGTCGAGCCGGCCCGTGGCGATCTGCTTCACACCGCGCCCTGCACGCTGCGCCTCCAGGGCCACCGCGGCGCCGGCGAGAGAGCCGAAGTCGGAGGTGGCGCTGCCGGAGATCTTGAGCTGGTCGCCGATGGTGATGCTGCGATCGGCGATCGACATGGAGCTGACGGTCTTGAATCCCTCGAGGTCGAATCGACGGTCGGTCTTCGCCGTCGTGATCCGCATGTCGTCCATGAGGAAGGCCGCACTGTTGCACCCGAAGAGGAAGCCGACCTCGGCGCCGTCGCCGTTGCCGCCGTTGCCCTCGGTGAAGGCCGCCAACGTCGCCAGACGAGCGCCGCCGGTCTCCGCGTCCTCGACGCCCTCGGCGCTGAAGTGGCGCCAGGAGAAGCTCAGCTCGGTCGCGTCGATCCGCGTCCACTTCTTCGGGTTGTCGGACACGATCTCGGCCGTCCCGCGCCACACGCCGGTGTCGTCGGGCGCGTGGTAGCGGGCGAAGGCGAGCCCCTCCACGACGCTGGTGGAGTAGACCGCCGTCGTGATCTTCGAGGTCGTCGTCGGGTCGGGGACGTGGGCGATCGGGCCGACCGCGCCGGTGGTGTCCTTCATCAGCCAGCCGCTCGAGCGGTAGCCGAGCGGCGCCTCGCCCGGACCCTGGACGCTGCGGAAGACCGGCGTCCCTTCGGGCGTGACGGTGGTGTCGGTGCAGTCGAGACGGACGGCTTCGAGATCGGCAGGGCCGAAGCGGTTGCCGTCGACGCGCACGATCGTGGCGCCGGCCGCCGTCGACGGCGAGGCGACGAGGGGGACGAGGGCTGCTGGTGCGAGCAGCCCGACGAGGGCGAGTCGCGCGATGTGGGTCATGGTCTCTCTCAGTTCGTACGGCGGCTGGGGTTGCCGCGTGTCTTACCCAGCCCGACGGCGGCTAATCTCTGCGCAGCGGTCACGGGATCCGCAGAGGGGACGGACATGGGCTACCCCAAGGTCGACGACGAGTACGCCGGTCGCTACCTGATCGTTCGCCAGATCGGGTACGGCGGCATGGGCGTCGTGTTCGAGGCGATCGACAAGGTGCTCAACCGCGCCGTCGCGATCAAGGTCGTGATGCCCTCACTGCCCGATCGTGAGGACTACGCCGCGCGATTCGCCAACGAGGCGTCCGTGCTGGCGAGGATCCGCTCGCGCAACATCGTGCAGATTCACGAGTACGGCGAGGACGACGACACCGTCTACTTCGTCACCGAGCTCTTCCCCGACGGCGACCTGCGCTCCTGGCTCGACCACCACGACCCCTTCGGCCGCCGCGAGGCGCTGGCACTCGTGGCCGACCTGTGCGGAGCCCTCGCCGACGCGCACGCCGCCGGGGTCGTGCACCGCGACGTCAAGCCGGCCAACGTCCTTCTCTGGCAGCGCGACGACGGCCTCTTCCCCTACCTCGCCGACTTCGGCATCGCCGTCGAGGGTCCGGCCGAGGAGCGCCAGGGTCTGACGCGACCGGGCGGACTGGTCGGCAGTCCGGCCTACATGGCTCCGGAGCGGCACCGCGGCCAGCCGGCCGACGAGGTCGGTGACGTCTACTCCGCCGGATGCGTGCTGTGGGCCGTGCTGACCGGTCAGGCGCCGTACTCCGGCACGGACTTCGAGGTGATCTCCTCCCACGTCAACGGCCCGGTGCCCCAGCTCGGCACCGGCGCACCGGTCGATCGGCGCATCGACGAGGTGCTCGCGGGCGCGCTTCACAAGGACCCGGCCCAGCGGATCGCGACGGCCGGCGAGCTGCGCGAGCGGCTGCTGCGGATCGTCGCCGACCTCGACTCGGGCGCGCTGCCGCTGACGGCGCCGCCGCCGGCACGCAAGCCCGATCGGAAGTCGTCGCGCAAGGCCGAGCGCAAGGCCGAGCACCAGGCCGGGCACAAGCCGGTGGACCCGCCGTCGGTCCCGCCCCCGCCGCCCGAGTCGACCCGGATGCGATCGGCCGAGCCCGCCGCGGAGCCGGCCACGGACGGCACCTCCCTGAGGTCGGTCCCGCCCGTGCCCGTGCCCGTCCCCGTCCCCGTCTCTGGGCCCGTGCCCGTGTCGGTGCCCGTGCCCGGGCCCGGGCCGACACCGGCGCCGCAGCGCGACGACCAGACGCCGTCGGCGCGACGCTGGTTCGTGCCGGCCCTGGTCCTGCTGCTGGTCCTGGTCCTCGGTGGCGCCGCGATCGCGACGCTCGGCGGCGACGACGACCCCGCGCCATCGGCCGACCCGTCCGCGAGCCCGAGCATCAGCGACAGCCCGTCGGTGCCGGTCGACCCGACGGCTGCCGGGGAGCCGCAGGTCGCCGCCGAGCCGGGCTACCGGCAGGTGACCTTCACCGTCCGACCCGGCGTGGTCTCACCCGACGCGCCCGAGGGCGCCACCGTGACCACCGAGGTCCGCGACGGCGACGACTGGGTCGCCGTCGACGGCCCGCTGCGGCGCCCGACGCCGCGTGGCGGCGAGCGCGCCTGCGTGACGCTGCGCTCGCTGACGTCGTACGCCGCCACCTCGGTGCCGGGAGAGCCGACGACGACCTGCGCGCAGTCGCAGCCACCGACGGTGTCGCTGGTGCGCTCCGACAAGCGCTGCGTGCGCACCGTCGGCGGCACGACCTATCCGTGCACGAGCTACAGCGTCCGGGTGGCCGGCTTCGAGACCGGCACCCGGCCGCTCGCCGAGATCCTGCCGGTCGACGGTGAGCCGTGGTGTCGCGACGACTCCCTGAGCAAGCGCTACTGCCGCACGATGCGCGTCGACGCCGACGGGCGAGCCTCGATCGACGACTACTTCGCGATCCTGGTCGAGTCCGGAGAGGCGCGACTGCGCGTCTCGGGGGTGCTCTCCGAACCGGTCCGGCTCTACTGCGGTCAGCCCTGCCGCTGACCGCGGGCGAGCGGTCCACATCGCGGAATCGATGTGCACATCGTGAGACGCCGCCGTAGAGTTGCCGACAGCTCATCAAGAGGGACTGAGGGTACGGCCCAGTGAAGTCCCGGCAACCGCCGCGAGCCCCCTGCTCGGTCCATGACCGTCGCAGTCGCGGAAACGGTGCTAATTCCGGCCCGGTGCGAAGGACGCGCCGGGGAAGATGAGAAGGAGGATCACATGAGCGCCGTCATCACCGAGCAGGTCCCGTCCGCCGACGCGACGAGCACCGAGCCGGCCACCCCCGGTCTGCGTGCCGGCGCCTTCGGGCACGCCACCTCGCTGACCTGCCGCGAGTGCGGGCACGAGCTCGCACTCGGGCCGCACTACGCATGTCCGGAGTGCTTCGGTCCGCTCGAGATCGCCTACGACTTCCCGGCGGTCACCCGTGAGCAGATCGAGGCCGGCCCCGCGAACATCTGGCGCTACAAGGCGCTGTTGCCGGTGCCCGACGACATCGAGCAGAGCCCCAACATGGAGCCTGGCTTCACGCGGCTGCTCAAGGCCGACAACCTCGCTCGGACCCTCGGCATCGACAACCTGTGGGTCAAGGACGACAGCACCAACCCCACCAACTCCTTCAAGGACCGGGTCGTGGCCTGCGCCCTGAGCGCCGCCACGGAGTTCCACGCCAAGGTCTTCGCCTGCCCCTCCACCGGCAACCTGGCCAACGCGGTCGCCGCAGCCGGTGCCCGGGCCGGGATCAAGACGGTCGTCTTCATCCCGAGCAACCTCGAGCAGCCCAAGCAGGTCAACTCCGCGATCTTCACCGAGTCGCTGGTCGCCGTCGAGGGCAACTACGACGACGTCAACAAGCTGGCCTCCGAGATCGCCGGCGAGGAGGACGGCTGGGCGTTCGTCAACGTCAACGTCCGTCCCTACTACGCCGAGGGCTCCAAGACCCTGGGCTACGAGATCGCCGAGCAGCTCGGCTGGCGCCTGCCCGACCAGATCGTCATCCCGGTGGCCTCCGGCTCCCAGCTGACCAAGGTGCACAAGGCCTTCCAGGAGCTGATCAAGCTCGGGCTGGTCGAGGACAAGCCCTACAAGGTCTACGGCGCGCAGGCGACCGGCTGCTCCCCGGTCTCGGTCGCCTACAAGGCCGGCGTCGACGCGATCCGCCCGGTCAAGCCCGACACGATCGCCAAGAGTCTCGCGATCGGCAACCCCGCCGACGGCATCTACGTGCTCGACATCTGCCGTGAGACCGGTGGCGCCGTCGAGGAC
>WLIH01000210.1 GCA_009702305.1 Actinomycetota bacterium
ATCAGGCGGCACAGGTCGCGGGCGTGCGCGAGGTCCTGGCGGCCGTCGACCAGCAGCAGGTCGGAGTCGGGTGCCTCGAGCAGCGCGCTGCCCTCGGCGGGCAGGATCTTGACCTGGTGCCCCAGGAGGGACAATCCGGGCAGGACCTCGACAGAGGGCTGCAGGGCGCTGGTCAGCAGGAGCAGAGTGCTCATGGGTGGTCTCCTCCCAGAGGGGTGGGGACCGAAACGCAACGCTGGGCTCCGGTCTGGTGCTCTTCACGAGAACAATAGGAAACGTGGCAGACACATTGGAAGGTCCCGACGTAATTGAGACCGAAATCATCCGGGTTCGTTACTGGGCGGCCGCGAAGTCTGCGGCGGGGGTCGCGACCGACGACCTCGCGGTCTCCGGACCGCTGAGCCTCGCCGACGTCGTACGCCGTGCGGTGGCGCTGCACCCCGGCACGCGTCTGGGGGAGGTGCTCGCGGCGTGCTCGTGCCTGATCGGGGAGCGGCCGGCAGGCACGGCCGACCCTGAGCTGGTCAGCGTGCCGGTGGGCAGCGTGGTGGAGTTCCTGCCGCCGTTCGCCGGAGGCTGATCCTGAGAGCGGCCAACAGGACCGGGCTAGATCGGCGATCCGTCATCTGAGACCGCGAGTGACGGCCGTCACCCGTCGGATGCGGGCCTCGTTGGGCCGGTGGAGCTCGCGATGCTCGCGAGCGTCACGACGAGGGGGTTCCCATGCACCGAACGATGAAGCTGCTGGCCGTGGTCCTGGTCTCGCTGCTCGCGATGGCCGGTCTCACGACGGCGACGAGCGTCAGCGCCAACGCTGATGCGTCGACCAGCGTCGCTCGCGCCCACTGCGGTCCCGAGACCGCGCAGGTCAAGAAGGCCGACCAGAAGGTCAAGAAGGCCAAGGCGGCGGTGAAGAAGGCCAACGCCGACGTCAAGAAGGCCAAGACGTCCGACCGTGGCGTCGAGGCGGCGAAGAAGAAGCAGGCGAAGGCCAAAGCCGCCCTGAAGAAGGCGAAGGCCCAGCAGAAGAGGGCCAAGAAGGCCCTCGCCGACTGCGAGGCCACCCCCGCACCCGAGCCCGAGCCGGAGACCCCGGCCGGTCCGCTGCAGCCGCTCTGCGACGCCGGCGTGCCGCAGGAGGTCTGCGACGCGCTCGGTGGTCTCCCGACCGTCCCGTGACCGGCTGATCCGATCCACCACGTCGAACGGCCGTCCCGCACCGGGGCGGCCGTTCGGCACTTCTCAGGCCGGCTGCTCGGCTCCCACGCCGGACACCACGACGCGGTGCCCGCTCGGTCCAGCCCGCCCGGCGAAGGAGCGACCCACAGCCACCGCCAGCGGGAGCGGCAGGGCCGTCCACGCGACGAGGACCAGCGCGACGGTGAGCATGCCTCTCCCATCGGAGGGTCGGGTCCGCACCTGAGGTTGTCTGGACCGGACCGGGCGTGGAATGGCGCGCCCGCATCGACTGTTGGTGCGACTGTGTCGTCAGGTCTGTGGATCGCGCTCGTCGCCGCCGTGGTCGCGCTCGGCTTCGGTGCCTACCGCGCCATGACCGACGGGCGGTTCCGAGGCCGCCGCCTCGACGAGGCAGCGCCGGGCGGATCCGACGGTGTCGAGCCGGAGTCCGAGCCGAGCGCCTGGTCCTACGTCGCCGCGGCGCTGCCGACGGCGACGCACGGTGAGCGCGCCACCCTGCTGCAGTTCTCCAGCGCGTTCTGTGCGCCCTGCCGCGCGACACGACGGGTGCTGGCCGAGGTCGCCGAGGTCGTCCCTGGAGTGGTGCACCTCGAGGTCGACGCCGAGCACCACCTCGCGCTGGTGCGACACCTCGACGTGCTCCGGACGCCGACCACGCTGGTCCTCGACGCGACCGGGCGCGAGGTCAGCCGGGCCACGGGTGCTCCCCGCAAGGAGGACGTCGTCGCTGCGCTGGGACGGGTCATCACGTGAGCGTCTCGCTATATGAGACAGACGTCCAGCATTCGGGACGCATGGGTCGAGGAGGTCGCTCACCCTCGTACAGTGGGGCCATGTCCTCGACCTGGCTGACGAAGCGGCGCGCAGTGGATCACTGCCGCATGCACTCGTCGCTGTGTCGAATGTCGTGACTGGGCTGTAGTCCTCTCTCTTATCTCGATTGAGTTACTGCAGTAATCTCGCCGGTGAGCCCCTGGCCACCGCACGCCGTCCAGGCACGCCCATCCGACCCAGGAGTGACATGACCAGCATCGCGAGCCCTGACCAGCTCTCCCGCCCTGCGGGCATCGACCCGCGGGGTCCGCAGTTCACCGCCGGCATCACGGTCGTCGTCCTCGTCGCGATCTTGGCGACCCCGACCGCGGTGGCCACGGTCCTCACGGCAGTCCAGGCCGCGCTGTTCGCCTACGGCGCCGCCCGGGGCGTGCAGGGCACCCCGCACGCCTGGCTCTTCCGCACGGTCGTCCGGCCCCGGCTCTCGGCGCCGAGCGAGCTCGAGGACCCGGCGCCGCCCCGTTTCGCTCAGGCGGTCGGCCTGGCCTTCACGGTCGTCGCGCTCGTGGCGTTCCTGGCCGGCGCGAGCGTCGTCGCCCAGGTCGCCATCGGCTTCGCCCTGGTGGCCGCCCTGCTCAACGCCGTCTTCGGGTTCTGCCTCGGCTGCGAGATGTATCTCCTGCTCAAGCGCATCGCCTGATCCGCACCACCCCACAGACCCCGCGCCGATCCGGCGCAACAGAAAGGTAAGAAACATGAGCCGCGCAGACTCCCTCGTCTCCACGCAGTGGGTGGAGGACAACCTCGGTGCCGACGGCGTCGTCCTGATCGAGGTCGACGAGGACACCACCTCCTACGACAAGGGCCACATCAAGGGCGCCATCAAGCTCGACTGGACGACCGACCTGCAGGACCAGGTCCGCCGCGACTTCGTCAGCAAGGCGCAGTTCGAGGCGCTGCTGTCCGAGCGCGGCGTCGCCAACGACGACACCGTCGTGCTCTACGGCGGCAACAACAACTGGTTCGCGGCCTACGCCTACTGGTACTTCAAGCTCTACGGCCACCAGGACGTCAAGCTCATGGACGGCGGCCGCAAGAAGTGGGAGCTGGACTCCCGCGAGCTCACCGACGAGCTGCCGACCCGCGCCGCGACGTCGTACACCGCGCAGGAGCAGGACCGATCGATCCGCGCCTTCCGCGACGACGCCGTCGCCGCGATCGGCGTACAGAACCTCATCGACGTCCGCAGCCCCGACGAGTACGCCGGCCGCCTGCTCGCTCCGGCTCACCTGCCGCAGGAGCAGTCGCAGCGCGCCGGTCACGTGCCGACCTCGCTCAACGTGCCGTGGAGCAAGAACTGCAACGACGACGGCACCTTCAAGTCCGACGACGACCTCAAGGCGCTCTACGCCGAGGTCGGCATCGACGACTCGAAGGACACCATCGCCCTGTGCCGCATCGGTGAGCGCTCGTCGCTGACATGGTTCGTGCTCAAGGAGCTGCTCGGCCACCAGAACGTCAAGAACTACGACGGCTCCTGGACCGAGTACGGCTCCCTCGTGGGTGTCCCGATCGCGCTCGGCGACGAGCCCGGTGACGCCTGATGTGCGGCGCCACGGCCGGCGGGCTCTCGCTCGACGGCGTCAACGTCGCCAAGGAGGCGGTCGTCCAGGGGCAGGTCACCCGCGATGGTGAGCCGGTCGGCAACGCCTACGTGCGCCTGCTCGACCGCTCCGGCGAGTTCACCGCCGAGGTCCCGACCTCGGCCACCGGCCACTTCCGGTTCTTCGCCGGCGAGGGCCAGTGGACGCTGCGCACGCTGGCCCCGAAGGCGGAGCCGGTCGACAAGGTCGTGCACGCCGCGATCGGATCGGTCGCCGAGGTCCAGGTCGCCATCTGATCCCGCACAGACGAAGGGCCCCTCCCGCAGCGGGAGGGGCCCTTCGTGCTGCTGTGCGTGATCAGGCCTGCGAGCCGCCCTCGTCGAACGGTCGCCAGGTGGCCAGGGCCGCCGCGAACTGGTGACCGTCGACCATGCGTCCGTCGACGACGAACGGCGGGAGGCTGCGGCGCAGGAAGAGGATCTTCCAGCCGCGCTGACCCGGCTCGCCGACCGTCTCGATGCGGGTGTTCTCAGACGTCAGGTCGAAGCTGTGGCGGCTTCCGCGGCTGCTGACGTAGAGGATCCCGCCGTCGATCCAGACCCGCGCGCTCGCCTCGCGGCTGCGCAGGCACAGCGCGGCGGCGATCGCGACCGCGACCAGTGACGCGATCCCGATCGGCGAGACCAGCTCGCCCCGGACCAGGGAGAAGATGGCGACGGCGCCGGCGAGCACCAGCGCGAAGACGTAGGCGCGCAGCTGCGAGTCGAACGTCGGGTCGAACTGGACGAAGTTCGCCGAGGCCTCCGGCGGTGTCGGCCGCGAGCTTAGCGGACGCCGGCTCGTCGAGGCGGTGGCCTTGGGCAGCGACGGCGCCGAGATGCTCGGCCGCGGGCGACTCGAGCTCGCCGCCTGCGGAGGCGTCGGACGCGAGAGTGCGGACGCGCCGCGTCGGGCCGAGAGTCGCTGCGGGATCGCCCGGGGCTCGGCGATGCCCTCGACGGGCGCGATGTTGGGGGTGGTGACCGATCCGATGCGGGGCTCGTCGGTGCGCACCGACGTGTGCGGCACCTCGGGCATCGCGAAGCGGTTGCGGCCGCCGAAGAGCCGTCCGCGCCCGCGCTCCTCGAGCAGCATCGCGCGAGTCGCCTCGAGAGCGGATGCGAGATCCGCCGAGCGCTGCTCTGCTTCGAGCCGCGCGCGGGTGGCCCGCTCGGCGAGCTCGGTGTGGCGGATGACGGTCTCCTCGATCGCGGCCCGCTCAGCGGCGCGGACTGCTGCCGCCTGCTCCGCCTCGATCCGCGCTTCGACGGCCTTCATCGCGGCCTCGGTGGCGAGCTTCGCGCGCTCCTCGGCCTGGGCCCGCTCGGCCTGAGCCCGCGTCGCGAGCTCGATCTGCTCGGTGGCGAGCTCCTCGGCCTGGGCCCGCGCGGCGTGCGCCTCGGCGACGACCTCGGCCGCGATCGCGGCCGACTGGTCGGCGGCCGCCCGTGCCTGGGCGTGCTCCTTGACGAGCTTCTCGGAGGCCGCGCGTTCGGTGCGGGCGGTGTCGGCGTGCTCGGCCGCCTTCTGGTCGGCCTCGATCCGGGCCTCGTAGGCCTCCTTGAGGCTGGTCGCCAGCTCGGTCGCGGTGCGGTGGGCCGCAGCGGTGGCTTCGTCGGCGGCAGCGGCCAGGGCAGCCTGCTCGGCGGCCACCTGCTCGGCAGCGATACGGGCGACCTGGGCGGCCTCGGCGTTCTCGGCCGCGACCTTGGCCTGCTGCTCGGCCTCGATCCGCGCCTCGGTGGCGCGGGCCGCAGCCTCGGCCTGGCGTTGCGCGGCTGCGTCGGCGGCGGTGCGAGCCGCAGCCTGCTGCGTCGCTGCGTCCTCGGCGGCCTGACGTGCCTCCGCGGCTCGGGTCGCCGCGGTCTCCGCCGCTTCGTGGGCGCGAGCGGCCGTCTCGGCGAGCTGGGCGTGGGCGAAGGTCTTCTCCTCGGCCGCCATCAGCTCCTCGGTGGCCTTGCGCGCTGCCTCCGCGAGCTCGGTCGCCGCCTTCTCGGCAGCCAGTCGAGCCTCGCTCTGC
>WLIH01000211.1 GCA_009702305.1 Actinomycetota bacterium
GGCGCAGACAGCGAGGACACGGCGCATGGGGGTGACTCCTGGGATCGAAGGGGGGACTTCGCAGGAACCTAGCCCTCCCCCGCCGACGGGGCGACCCCAGGGAGTGGGAGACATGGCGAGCCGACTCAGCGCGGCCGACTCAGCGCGGGCGGCGCCAGACGACGACCGACTGGCCGGGATCCGGCGCCCGCAGGACGGGAAGGCGGTTGGGGCTCGCGGGCGCGGCCGCCCGTCGCGCGGCCGTCGCCTGGGCGAGAGCCTCGCGGGTGGCTGCCAGCTCAGACTGCAGCTCGGCGTTGCGAGCCGTCAGGGCGGCGACCCGGTGCTCCAGCTCGAGGATGCGGCGGACGCCCTCGATGCCGATGCCGGCCGAGGTCAGGTCGGAGATCACGCGGAGCAGCTCGACGTCGCGATGGGAGTAGCGCCGACCGCCGCCACCGGTGCGACCCGGGGTGATCAGGCCCATCCGCTCGTAGGTGCGCAGCGTCTGGGGGTGCAGGCCGCTCAGCTCGGCGGCCACCGAGATCACGAAGACCGCCGCATCCGGGCTCGGCGCCCCGAAGGCCTCCCGCCCGCTCACGACTCGACCGCCTCAAAGAGGTTGCTGCGCAACGGCTTGGCGGATGTCGCGGCCCGGAAGGCCTCGAGCGCCTCGCGAGCCGTCGGGTCGAGGACGGCCGGCACCTGCACCTCGACGGTGGCCAACAGGTCGCCGCGACTGCCGTCGGCCTTGGTCGCGCCCTTGCCTCGCACCCGGAAGGTGCGCCCGTTGGGCGTGCCCGCAGGGATCTTGAGGGTGACGGCCGGGCCGCCGAGGGTGGGGACCCGCACCTCCGCGCCGAGCGCGAGCTCGTCGAAGGAGACGGGCACGTCGAGGGTGAGGTGCTCGTCCTTGCGTCCGAACAGCCGGTGGGCCGAGACCTTGACGGTGACGTAGAGGTCGCCCGCGGCGCCCCCGGACTCGCCGGGAGCCCCCTTGCCCCGCAGCCGGATCCGCTGTCCGTCGGCCACGCCCGCGGGGATGCGGGCCTGAATCGTGCGCGACGAGCTGCCCCGCCCGCTGCCGAAGCAGGTCGGGCAGGGCGCGTCGTAGACGACCTGGCGACCGCGGCACACCGGGCAGGTCTCGTTCATCGAGAAGGCGCCGCCGACGCCGGCGACGACGTAGCCAGCACCGTCGCACTCCGGGCAGGCGTGCGGGCGAGTGCCGGGCTTGCCGCCGCTGCCCTGGCAGGTGGCGCACGGCGCGTCGGAGCTCAGGCGCAGCGAGATGGTGACGCCGTCGAGGGCGTCGACGAAACCGATGGTCGCCGTCGTCTCGACGTCGGCACCCTTCTGCGGGCGCGGCCGCGACTGCGCACGGCTCCGGCCGAAGAGGTCGCCGAACATGTCGCCGATGCCGCCGCCGGCCCCGCCCTGCTCGCGGAGCAGGTCGTCGAGGTTGAACGACGCGCCGCCGCTCGGGCCGCCGGCCCCGGGGTAGCCACCCCGGAAGCCGCCGGACCCGTAGAGGCTGCGCATCTCGTCGTAGCTGCGCCGCTTGTCGGCGTCGCCCACGACGTCGTAGGCCTCGGCGACCGACTTGAACTTCTCGTGCTTGGCCGAGTCGCCGGGGTTGGAGTCGGGGTGGTTCTCACGCGCCAGCTTGCGGTAGGCCTTCTTGATCTCGTCGACCGAGGAGTCCTTCTTGACGCCGAGGACGGCGTAGAAGTCCTTCTGCGCCCAGTCGGCGCGGAACCCGTCAGTGCTGCTCACGTGAGTACCTCCCTCCTCCTAGCGATGCCGGTCAGCTGCCGGCCGGGTCGACCACGAGCACCTGGGCGGCGCGGACGACCCGGTCGCCGATGCGGTAGCCCGCCTTGGCGACGACCTTGCAGGTCGTGACCTCGACCTCCGGATCCTCCCCGATGTGGGAGAGGGCCTCGTGGAGGCTGGGGTCGAACGCGTCGCCCGGCGCGCCGAACCGGATCAGACCCAGCGTCGCCACCGTGCGCTCGAGCTGCTCGGCCACGGCCTTGAGACCGCTGTCGAGGCTCCCACCCGTCTGCTCGGCGGAGTCGCGCGCCCGGTCGATCGTGTCCAGGACCTCGGTGATCGGGGCGAGCGCCGCATAGGTCGCGTTCTCCCGGATCAGGTCGCGGTCGCGGTCGACGCGGCGCTTGTAGTTGACGAACTCCGCCTGCAGGCGCTGCAGATCCGCGGTGCGCTCGGCGATCTCCATCTGCGCGAGCGTCAGCTGGTCCTGCTCGGGCGTCGTCTCGACCTCCGTGTCGGGGACCATCTCCGCCGCCTCGTCGGGGAAGGAGTCCGGCGACGTGGCCGGCTCCTCCCCGTCCGGGACGACGGGTTCGTCGCTCACTTGTCCTCGGCGTCGGTCGCGTCGGCCGGGGCGTCGTCCACGACCTCGGCGTCGACGATGTCGTCGTCCGCCTCGCCCGTGGCGCCGGTGGCACCGCCCGCGGCGGCCTGGTCGGCCTCCGCGGCGGCGTACATCGCGGCACCCATCTTCTGGCTCGACTCGTTGAGCTTCGAGACGCCGGCGGTCAGCGCCTCGGCGTCGGCCTCGGCGTCCTCCAGGATCGCCTTCAACGCGTCGACGTCGGCCTGGACCTCGGTCGTGACGTCGTCGGGGATCTTGTCGCCGTTGTCCGCGAGGAACTTCTCGGTGGAGTAGACGAGCTGGTCGGCCTGGTTGCGCACCTCGATGGTGGCGCGACGCTTGGCGTCCTCCTCGGCGTACTGCTCGGCCTCGCGGACCATCCGGTCGATGTCGTCCTTGCTCAGCGCGGAGCCGCCGGAGATCGTCATCGACTGCTCCTTGCCGGAGCCCTGGTCCTTGGCGGACACGTGGACGATGCCGTTGGCGTCGATGTCGAAGGTGACCTCGATCTTCGGGATGCCGCGCGGAGCCGGCGGCAGACCGGTCAGCTCGAAGTTGCCGAGCGGCTGGTTCTGGGCCCACATCTGGCGCTCGCCCTGGGCGACCTTGATCTCCACCGACGGCTGGTTGTCGTCGGCCGTGGTGAAGATCTCGGAGCGCTTGGTCGGGATCGTGGTGTTGCGCTCGATGAGGTTGGTCATCACACCGCCCTTGGTCTCGATGCCGAGGGAGAGCGGGGTGACGTCGAGCAGGAGCACGTCCTTGACCTCGCCCTTGAGCACCCCGGCCTGCAGGGCAGCGCCGATCGCGACGACCTCGTCGGGGTTGACGCCCTTGTTGGGCTCCTTGCCCAACAGCTCCTTGACGACGTCGGTCACGGCCGGCATCCGGGTCGAGCCGCCGACGAGGACCACGTGGTCGATCGCGGAGACGGCGACGCCGCCGTCCTTGAGCACCTGCTGGAACGGCGTCTTGGTGCGGTCGAGCAGGTCGGCAGTGAGCTTCTGGAACTCGCTGCGCGTCAGCTTCTCCTCGAAGTGGAGCGGGCCGGACTCGCCGTGCGTGATGTAGGGCAGGTGGATCGTGGTCTCGCTGCTGGAGGAGAGCTCGATCTTCGCCTTCTCGGCCGCCTCCTGCAGACGCTGCTTGGCGATCTTGTCGGCGGCCAGGTCGACGCCGTTGGCGTTCTTGAACTTGGTGACCATCCACTCGACGATCTTGTTGTCCCAGTCGTCGCCGCCGAGGTGGTTGTCGCCCGAGGTCGCCTTGACCTCGACGACGCCCTCGCCGATCTCGAGCAGCGACACGTCGAAGGTGCCGCCCCCGAGGTCGAAGACCAGGATCGTCTGGTCGTCACCCTTGTCGAGCCCGTAGGCCAGTGCGGCCGCCGTCGGCTCGTTGACGATGCGGCTGACGTTGAGGCCCGCGATCTCGCCGGCCTCCTTGGTCGCCTGGCGCTGCGCATCGGAGAAGTACGCCGGCACGGTGATGACCGCGTCCGTGACCGTCTCGCCGAGGTAGGCCTCCGCGTCGCGCTTGAGCTTCTGCAGGATGAAGGCGCTGATCTGCTGGGGCGTGAACGACTTGTCGTCGATGTCCACGGTCCAGGACTCGCCCATGTGGCGCTTGACCGAGCGGATCGTGCGGTCGACGTTGGTCACGGCCTGCCGCTTGGCGACCTCGCCGACGAGGACCTCGCCGTTCTTCGCGAACGCGACGACCGAGGGAGTGGTGCGCGCGCCCTCGGCGTTCGCGATGACGGTGGGCTCGCCGCCCTCCGGGACCGACACGACGCTGTTCGTCGTGCCGAGGTCGATACCGACAGCTCGTGCCATGTGCGTGTTACCTCCGGTGAGTGGTGCTGGTGGGTCCTACGACTGAAAGTCCGTCGCGACCATCCTGCGTCGCTGCGATGAGTCTGGCAAATAACTTGAGTCTTGCCAACTCAACTTTCATCATACGCCTCAACAGAGGTATGTGTTTGCCCATTCCCCCGCCGCTGGAGGAGGGGAGGGCCGCCTCAGCCGCGGAGCAGGCGCAGACCGATGTCGACGATCGAGACCCGGTCGATCCCGGGCAGCTCGTCGAGGGGCCACCAGCGGGCCTCGTCGGTCGACCCGCCGACCTCGTGGGCCAGCTCGCCGCCGACGACCGTGGCGGAGTAGACGACGCGCACGGCCTTGAGCGCGCGGTCGGAGCCGTTGAGCCGGCGCTCGGGCCCGAGCACGTAGGTGTCCACGCCCAGCAGGTCGCCGAGCACGACGTCGTAGCCGGTCTCCTCGCGCACCTCGCGCACGACCCCGTCCTCGACGCGCTCATGCAGCTCGACCCCACCACCGGGCAGGGTCCACTGACGCCGGGCGCCGTCCTTCCAGAGCGCGAGCAGGATCCGTTCGCGACCGTCGAGCTCGTCGAGGATCACGGCGTACGACGCCAGGCGGGTGTCGTAGGCCGTGTAGTGCGGCATCGGGTCGTGGCTCACGTGAGCATTCTCGCAAGTCGCCCACAAACGTGGCCGCCGGCGGAATAGTCGCCGCCCGATCGGGCACTGAACCTGTCATGAGCGTCCCGACGATCACCCTCAACAACCAGACCGCGATCCCCCAGCTCGGCTTCGGCGTCTACCAGGTGCCGCCCGCGCAGGCCGCCGACACCGTGAGCACCGCGCTCGAGGTCGGCTACCGCCACATCGATACCGCCCAGATGTACGAGAACGAGCAGGAGGTCGGCGTCGCCCTGGCCGCCTCCGGCCTGCCCCGCGACGAGCTGTGGATCACCAGCAAGCTCAACAACGGCTACCACCGTCCCGACGACGCGCGTCGCGCCTTCGACGAGTCGCTGGCCAAGCTCGGCCTCGACCGGATCGACCTCTTCCTCATCCACTGGCCGCTCCCGACCTTGTACGACGGCGACTACGTGTCGACCTGGCGCACGCTCGGCGAGTTCGTCGCCGACGGCCGCGCGCGGGCGATCGGCGTCTCGAACTTCCAGCCCGCGCACCTCGACCGGATCGTCGCCGAGACCGGCGTGCTGCCCGCGGTCAACCAGATCGAGGTGCACCCCTACTTCACCAACGAGGCGGCCCGGGCGGCCTCCATCCGGCACGGCGTCGAGGTCGAGGCGTGGTCGCCGATCGCCCAGGGCGCCGTCCTGGACGACGAGGTGATCTCGGAGATCGCCGCCCGGCACGGCAAGACGACCTCGCAGGTGACGCTGCGCTGGCACATCGAGCGCGGCGACATCGTCTTCCC
>WLIH01000212.1 GCA_009702305.1 Actinomycetota bacterium
GGTGGTCGTGCAGGCCGACGACACCCGCTTCGGCCTGTGCGTCGGCGAGGTGCACGACACCCAGGAGATCGTGGTCAAGCCGATCGGTCGCCAGCTCAAGGCGCTGCCGATGTACGCCGGCGCGACGATCATGGGCGACGGACGGGTCGCGCTGATCCTCGACGTCGCGGGCATCGTCCGCGATCGCGGCCTGGTGGCTGTCGAGCAGGGCGAGGAGGAGGTCGTGGCTGCGGCCGCCGACAGCCGCGCGCTGCTGGTGCTCGAGGTGGCCTCGGGACGTCGGGCCGCCCTGCCGCTCACGGCGGTTTCGCGCCTCGAGGAGTTCGGTCTCGACCGCATCGAGCGCTCGGGCGGCACCGAGGTCGTGCAGTACCGCGACGGCATCCTGCCGCTGGTCCGGCTCGCCCCAGCGATCGGTCTCGTCGAGTCGGTGTCCACCGAGGACCAGATCTCGGTCGTCGTGCACGAGGAGGACGGTCGCCGCGTCGGCATCGTCATCGACCGGGTCCTCGACGTGGTCGAGGAGGCGTTCGTCGCGACCGAGGTCGGCCGACGCGCCGGCGTGCTCGGCTCCGCCGTCGTCCAGGACCGGGTCACCGACCTGGTCGACCTGGACGCCGTGGTGCGTCCCGCCCTGGCAGGTGCCCGATGACCCTCACTCCCATCGCCCCGACCCACCCGACGGAGTCACGGACCCGCCAGTACTGCACCTTCTGGGTCGACGGCCTCAACTTCGCCCTGGCCGTCGAGCACGTGCAGGAGGTCCTGCGCTACCAGCAGATGACCGTGGTGCCGTGCGCCCCCGGCGCGGTCGACGGTCTGATCAATCTGCGCGGCCAGATCGTCACCGCGCTCGATCTGCGCTGCCGACTCGGCCTGCCCCGACGCCCCGACGGCGAGCTCCCCATGAACGTCATCGTCCGCAGCCGCGGCGAGGTCGTCTCGCTCCTGGTCGACGACATCGGCGACGTGATCGACGCCGAGGTCGCCCTGCTCCAACCCACCCCCGCCAACTTGCCCGCGACGGTGCAGGACGTGGTCCGGGGCGTGCTGCCCCTGAGCGACTCGATCCTGCTCGTCGTCGACGCAGATCGTGCGGTCGACGTCTCGACAGCACCCGACACCACCGGAGGAACACCGTGACCGAGCTCCACACCTCGACCAGCCGCAACGGCACGTCGCCCGACCCGAGCCCGTCCGGTGGCGCGGCCCCGTCCGCGCGGCCCCGCGTGAAGGCGCCGACGGCGCCGAAGGCCCGTGACCTGACGCAGATGCGATCGGTGCTCGACCAGCTGCCGACGCGGGTCATGATCGCCGACCGCGACGCCGTGATCGTCTACGCCAACCCGGCGGCCGTCGAGGGGCTCCGCGCGCTCGCGGACTGGATCCCGGTCTCGCCCGACGACCTGGTCGGCGCCAGCCTGGACCTCTTCCACCAGGACCCCTCCTACCAGCGGATGCTGCTGGCCGACCCCGACCAGCACCTGCCGCGGACCGCCCGGATCACGGTCGGTCCCGAGACCCTGGAGCTGACGGTCTCGGCCGTCCGCGACGACGCCGGCGCCCACCTCGGTGCGATGGCCAGCTGGGACGTGGTCACCGGGCAGCTGCGGCGCGAGCGGGAGCTCGCCGAGACGCTGACCGACGGCGCGGCCGTCAACAAGGTCCTGGACGCCATCGGTGCCGCTCGCGACGTCGACCACGCGGTGCGCGCGGTCCTGGACACGGTGCGCGAGGAGTTCGGCTGGGCCTACGGGTCCTACTGGCGCATCGATCCGGACGACGACACGTTGAAGTTCGCCATCGAGTCGGGCGACGCGGGTCCGGAGTTCCGCAAGGTGACCCTGGAGGCGTCGTTCGCGAAGGGCGTCGGTCTCTCGGGTCGTGCCTGGGCCACGCAGGACCTGTTCTTCACCCGTGACATCGGTGAGATGACCGACTGCGTGCGCGCGCCGGTGGCGCAGAAGGTCGGCGTGAAGTCCGGCGTCTGCTTCCCGATCATGCACGAGGGCCGCGTCGCCGCGACGATGGACTTCTTCGCCACCGAGACCCTCGACCCATCGCCGCAGCGACTCGACGCGCTGCGTAACGTCGGTCGCCTCGTCTCCTCGGCGCTCGAGCGGATCGCCCGTGACGAGCTCGACCGTCAAGGCGCGGCCGAGATGGCGCAGAAGGTGGATCTCGTCCTCGACGTCGTCCGGGCTGCCAGCGCCGGCGACCTGACCCGGGAGATCCCGGTCTCGGGCGCCGACGCGATCGGCCAGCTCGCCGAGGGCCTCGGCTCGCTGCTCGCCACGCTGCGCGGCAGCATGACCGACATCGGCCGGACCGCCGCCGCACTGGAGATCGCGGCCGACCAGCTGACGATCCTCTCCCAAGGCATGGGCGACGGGTCGACCCTCACCTCCGATCGGGCGGCCAGTGCGAGCGGTGCCTCGGCGCAGGTCTCGGCCAGCATCCAGACCGTCGCCAGCGCGGCGGAGGAGATGACGGCCAGCATCCGCGAGATCGCACAGAACGCCACCGAGGCGGCCACGGTCGCCACCGGTGCGGTCAGCGTGGCGAGCTCGGCCCAGGACACGGTCGCGAGCCTGGGCGAGTCCAGCGCCGAGATCGGACAGGTCATCAAGGTGATCACCTCGATCGCCCAGCAGACCAACCTGCTCGCCCTCAACGCGACCATCGAGGCCGCCCGCGCCGGCGATGCCGGCAAGGGCTTCGCGGTCGTGGCCAACGAGGTCAAGGAGCTCGCCAAGGAGACCGCTCGCGCGACCGAGGACATCGGTCGCAAGATCGAGGCCATCCAGGGCGACACCCAGGGCGCGGTCACCGCGATCAGCGAGATCTCGGAGGTGATCGGCCGGATCAACGACATCTCGACGACCATCGCCTCGGCCGTGGAGGAGCAGACCGCGACCACCAACGAGATCGCCCGCTCGGTCACCGAGGCCGCGGGTGGTGCCAACGGGATCGCCGAGGACATCACGCAGGTCGCGTCGGCCGCCGACGACACCCGCCAGGGCGCGCAGAACACCTTGCAGTCCGCCACCGAGCTCTCGACGATGGCGACCGAGCTCAAGGACCTGGTCTCGCGCTTCACGATCTGAGCCGACGGCACACCAGCACCCGTCCCGAGGCACCTCGGGGCGGGTCGCTGCGTTTGCGGCGCCGTACGGCGGGGGAATAAGGTTGATCTCATCAACCTTATGTACGTCGTGAATCGAGACTCCGTGACCACCTCAGCCATCCCCACCGACTCGCACCCCGGGTCGGGCCAGCCCGTCGAGGCATCGGGTCCGATGACCCACCGCCAGATCCTGGAGGCGCTCAGCGGCCTGCTGCTGGCGATGTTCGTCGCGATGCTCTCGAGCACCGTGGTGACCAATGCGCTGCCGCGGATCGTCTCGGACCTCGACGGCAGTCAGACCGGCTACACGTGGGTCGTCGTCGCGACGCTGCTCGCCATGACGGCGACCACCCCGATCTGGGGCAAGCTGTCCGACCTCTTCAGCAAGAAGCTGCTGGTCCAGCTGGCCCTGGTCATCTACTCCATCGGCTCGGTGATCGCCGCCGCGGCGCCCAGCATGGAGGTGCTCATCGGCGCCCGGGTGATCCAGGGCCTCGGCGTCGGCGGCCTGACCGCGCTGGTGCAGGTCGTCATCGCCACGATGGTCTCGCCGCGCGAGCGCGGTCGCTACTCCGGCTACATCGGTGCCGTCTTCGCGCTCGCGACCGTCAGCGGCCCGCTCATCGGCGGCGTCATCGTCGACTCCCCGCTCGGCTGGCGCGGATGCTTCTTCGTCGGCATCCCCTTCGCGGTCGTCGCGTTCGGGCTGCTGCAGAAGACCCTGCACCTGCCGGTCGTCAAGCGTCCGGTCCGCATCGACTTCCTCGGCGCCACGCTGATCATGGCTGGCGTCAGCACCCTGCTCGTGTGGGTCAGCCTCGCCGGCAACCAGTTCGCGTGGGTGTCGCCGACCACGGCCGTCCTCGTGGTGCTGGGCTTGGCGGTCATCGCGGCCGCGCTGTACGTCGAGGGCCGCGTCGCCGCCGAGCCCATCATCGCGCTCCACCTCTTCCGCGACCGCACGATCGCCCTGGCAACCACTGCGTCGGTGATGATCGGCGTCGCGATGTTCGGCTCGACGGTCTACCTCAGCCAGTACTTCCAGACCGCTCGCGGCATGACGCCGACCCACGCCGGCCTGATGTCGATCGCGATGGTCGGAGGCCTGCTGATCTCGAGCATCACGACCGGTCGCATCATCACGGCGACGGGTCGCTGGAAGCGCTTCCTGGTCGGCGGCATGGTCCTGGTCGTCATCGGCCTCGGCCTGCTCGGCACCATCGACGAGACCACCAACCTGGCCGTGGTCGCCGGCTTCATGGCCGTGCTCGGCATCGGTCTGGGCGCGACCATGCAGAACCTCGTGCTCGCCGTCCAGAACAATGTGCCGCTCTCCGAGCTCGGTGCCGCGAGCTCGGTGGTCGCCTTCTTCCGCTCGCTCGGCGGCTCGATCGGCGTCTCGGCGCTCGGCGCGCTGCTCAGCCACCAGGTGGCGGGCAACGTCACCTCCGGCCTGGCCGACCTCGGCATCGAGGAGACCAGCCACCAGAGCCACGAGATCCCCGACCTGGCGACCCTCCCCGCCCCGGTCCGGGCGGTCTTCGAGCACGCCTTCGGGGAGTCGTTCGGCCACCTGTTCTTCGTCGCCGCACCGTTCGCCGTCGTCGCCCTGATCTGCGTCCTGCTGATCAAGGAGGTGCCGCTGCGCACCACCAACGACCTGGTCCCGAGCGAGGAGGCCCGCGCCGACGAGCTGCTGGCCGACGCGGCGCCCGAGGCCACCGGCGAGCTGACGGCTACGATCCCCACACGATGAGCACCACGCGCACGGAGTCCCTGATGCGACTCGAGCAGGAGGTCGGCGTCCTGATCCGACGGATCCGGCGCGTCATCGGCGAGCGCGCGCAGGCCGTGCACGAGGATCTGCAGCCGGCGTCGTACCTGATGCTGTCCTACCTCGCCGAGGAGGGGCCGATGCGGGCCTCGCGGATGGCGGAGACGTTCCAGATCGACAAGGGCGCCATCAGCCGCCAGGTCCAGCACCTGGTCGACCTCGGGCTCGTCGAGCGCACCGACGACCCCGACGACGGCCGGGCGATGCTGGTCTCGGCCAGTCCCGAGGCCGTGCGCCTGCTGAGCCAGGTGCAGGTCCAGCGCCGCGCCTGGCTCGACCTGCAGCTCGGGGACTGGGACGAGGCCGAGCTCGACGCCTTCGTGTCCGAGCTCGGGCGCTACAACAAGGCCCTCGACCACTCCTGAAGCCGGCATGGCGCCGGTCCCGCGGCTCAGTCGTCGAGCACCCACGCGGCGGTGTCGGGGGAGAGATCGGCTCCGAGCGGCCCGCTGGCGACGACCACCTCGCCCGGCGGCAGCGGCACGGCGCTCTGGCCGCAGTTGAGGACCACGGTGAGCCGGCCGCGCCGGACGCCGAGCACGTCGGGGCCTAGGTCGAGCAGCTCGACGGTGTCGGGCAGGTCGACCAGCGCTCGACGTGCGGCCAGCACCCGTCGGTAGAACTCCAGGGTGGAC
>WLIH01000213.1 GCA_009702305.1 Actinomycetota bacterium
GGCAGCCGGTCGCCGATGACCTCCGAGACCGGCAGCCGCGACTGGAACGACGTGCCCAGGTCACCGCGCAGCAGGTCGCGCAGGTAGCCGGCGTACTGCGAGAGGAACGGGTCGTCCAGGCGCAGCTCGGCGCGGCGGTCGGCCACGACCGAGGCGGGTGCCTGCGCGCCGAGCGCCGCACGGACCGGGTCGCCGGGAGTCAGGTGGATGATGAGGAACGAGAACGTCACCAGCACCCACACCGACACCAGCAGCCGGACCGCGCGGCGCAGCGCGAAGGACACCCACACGTCGGCGGCGTCAGCCCTGCAGCATGCGGAGCGACGAGCCCCAGATCTGACCGCCCGGGGCCTCGGCCTCGACACCGGCGAGGTAGGTCGAGGACACCCCGTCGAAGAGCGGCACCGGGTTGAAGCCGGCCAGCAGCGCCTTCTCCGCCTCGGCCCAGTCGGCGCAGCCGTCGGAGCCGACCTGCGGGCTCGCCGCCGCGACAGCCGCGTCGTAGTCGGGGTTGTCGATCGCCGGGAAGTTGGCGCCACCGTCGGCCGGCGTCGTGCCGGAGACGAAGGCGACCATCTGCGAGGGCAGGCTGAACGTGAACGGCGCCCACGCGACGTCCCAGGCACTCGTGCCGAAGAATCGCTCGTTGAGCTGGGCCTCCGGCAGCGCCGTGACCGTCACGTCGACCCCGAGGTCGACCCACGTCGCCGCCATCAGCTCGACGCCGGCGGTGCGGGCCGAGAGACCCTGCGCGTCGTAGTAGAACTCGACGGCCAGCGGCTCGCCGTCCTTCTCACGCACGCCGTCCTCGCCCATCGTCCAGCCGGCGTCGTCGAGCACCTGGCCGGCGGCGTCGAAGTCGGGGTTGGGCAGGTTGCCGGTCACCGTGTCGCCACCGGCGCACGGGTTGGGCTGCAGGGTGATGTAGCCGGTCGAGGCCTGGCCCTGGCCTCCGGTCGCGACCTGGGCGAGCTCGTCGCGCTCCAGCGCCATCGTCATCGCCTCGCGCACGGCCGGGTCGGCGCCGGGTCGGTCGCCGGCCTCGTTGAACCACGTCTCGCCCGAGGTCGAGAGGATGTCCACCGTCTCCAGGTCGGCATCGGCGAGACGCTGGACGTCAGGGCCGGAGACGGCGGCGAAGTTGACCTCGCCCGAGAGCAGCAGGTTGGCCGTCGTGGTGGCGTCCGGGATGATCCGGACCGCGACGGCGTCAGGCGTGCCCTCGGCGGTCAGGTCGGCCCCGTCGGGACCCCACGCGTAGCCCTCGTGCGGGGTGAAGGTGTAGCGGTCGTCGGGCACGGCCTCGTCGAGCTGCCAGGGGCCGGTGCCGATCGTCGCCGAGGCCAGCGCGTCGTGGTCGTCGAGGCCGGCGCGGCAGATGATGAAGATCCCGGACAGCTCGGCCAGCAGGAAGCCGTTGGGGTCGGGCGAGACGACCGTGACGGTGCGCGCCTCGTCGTCGGCGCTGATCTCGAGACCCTCGCGCGCCATCACGCCGTTGAGCGGCGAGCCGTTGGCCGGGTCGGCGATGTAGCTGATGTTGTCCGCCACGTCGGTGGCCGTCAGGTCGCTGCCGTCGGTGCAGGTGATGCCCTCACGCAGGGTGAACGTCGCCTCGGTCGCCGTGGCGTCGAACGTCTCCGCCAGGCTCGGCAGCACCTCGCCGTCGTCGGTGTAGGTCACGAGCGTGTCGTAGGACAGCGCGAGCATCGAGCGGGCGACCGAGCTCGGCGTCATCGACGGGTCCAGGTTGCCGGGGTCGCTCGCGAGGGCCATGGTGAAGGTCCCGCCGTCGGCGTACCCGCCGCCGCTGGAGGGAGCGTCGTCGTCGGAGCCGCCGCACGCGACGAGGGTCGTCGAGGCGAGGGCGGTGCCGAGCAGACAGGCGGCGAGGCGGGATGAGTTCATGACGGCTCCGTCCGGAGGGGCTGGAGCCTCCCATCCTGGTCAGGACGGCAGCGCGGCTCATCGTCGCATCGGGCAATTCTGACCCAGCGTTCTGGTGCATCGCGACAACGCGTGCGCCAGACTGAGGCCATGACGGCGACCGGTGTGAGCGTAGGTCAGTTGCTGGAGCGACTGAGCTTCGCGGGCCTGGCCCACCGGGCCGGAGCACTGGACGCGGCTGCGGTGGTGACGACGGTGACCAGCAGCGACGAGGAGCCGACCGCCGCCGAGGGCGGCTCGGCCCTGGTCCTCGGCATCGGGCTCGCCGACCGCGCCGCGGTCGAGCAGGCATGGCGGCGCTGGTCGCGCGCCGGAGCCGCGGCGCTGGTCGTGCGCAGCGCCCTCCTCGGCGACGAGCCGCTGGCCGTCCCGCCGGGCCGCACGGTGCTGCTCGGGCTCGGGGCCGAGATGTCGTGGATCCGGCTGGCCGGCCTGGTGAGCGGCGACGCCGAGCAGACCAGCGCACCCGGCGCCCTGCGCCACCTCGACGGCGTGCCGGCGGGCGACGACGACGCCTACGTGCTGGCCAACTCCCTGGCATCGCTCCTCGGCGGACCGGTCACGATCGAGGACCTCTCGTCGCGGATCGTCGCCTTCTCCGCCGACCAGGACCGCGGCGACGAGCACCGCAAGCGCGCGATCCTGGAGCGCCAGGTCTCCCCCGCCCACAATGCCGTCCTCGAGGAGGACGGCGTCTTCGCCGAGCTCTACGCCAGCTCGGAGCCGATCTTCTTCCAACCGCGCATCCCCGGGGCCAGACCGCGCATCGCGATGCGCATCCGCTACGGCGAGGAGTCGCTCGGCTCGATCTGGGCGGTCCACGACTCTCCGCCCACTGCCGTGCAGTCGCAGGGCCTCGTGGAGGCGAGCAACCTGCTGGCCCTCTCGATCATGCGACGCCGGCTGCTCGACGACGCCCGCAGCCACGAGCAGCACCAGCTGGTCGACCAGCTGCTGCGCGGCGGTCGCGACGCGATGGAGGCGGCCGCCGGACTGGGCACGGCAGACCTGCCGGCCTTCGTGGTCGCGCTGGGACGCGTCGAGCCGGGCAGCGACGAGGTCGACGACGAGTACCAGCTGCGCACCGCGGCCCGGACGGCCGCCGCCTACCTGTCCTCGGTCAGCCGGCGTGCCGTCGTCGCGCCGGTCGGGTCGCAGGTCTACGCCGTGGTGCCGGTGACGGTGCCGACCAGGCAGTCCGCCGAGCTGCCCGCGCAGCACGCGGCCGAGGCCCGGCGCACCGGACAGCATCTGGTGCAGCGGCTGGGTCGGGGGCAGGTGTGCCTCGGCATCGGCGACCTGGTGCCCGACGTCTCCCAGCTCGCGCGATCGCGGCGTCAGGCCGACACCGCCGTGCGGGTGCTGCGCGACCGGCACGACCGCGGCCACCACGGGGACGAGCCCCACGTCGCCTACTGGCGCGACCTGCAGGTCGATGCGCTGCTGATGGAGACCGTCGACGCGATGACGTCTCGGCAGGAGCCGCTGGGAGCGCCCTTCGACCGGCTCCCGCTCGACCAGCCCGACCAGGTCGCGACGCTGACGGCGTACCTCGAGCGCCTCGGCGACGTCAGCGCGGCGGCAGCCGACGTGTTCGTCCACCCCAACACGTTCCGCTATCGGCTGCGCCGGATCGCCGAGCGCTCCGCGCTGGACCTCGACGACCCGGACGTCCGGTTCGCGCTGATGTATCAGCTGCGACTGCATCGCCGTCGCAGCGGCGACTGAGCCTCACTCGCCTCGCAGGGCGTCGACCGCCAGTCGGCCGAGGGTGCCGATGATCCGGTCGGCCGTCGGGTTGCGCAGCTCCTCGAGCGGGTCGCGCACGAAGACGCCGACGGCGTACCGCCCACCGTCGGGGTACTCCACGACCCCGGCCTCGTTGCGCACGTAGGTCACCGTGCCGGTCTTGCCGCTGAGCCTGATGCGGGAGTCGGGGAAGCCGGCCGCCAGTCGGTGCGGCCAGACCTGCAGCCCGAGGATCCGGCGGGCCTCGGCGCACGCCTCGGCAGGTCCCGCGGTGTCGGCCCAGATCGCGCCGAGCAGGGTGGTCGACTCGCGCGCCGTCGTGGCGCTGGTGCGCGCCGGGTCGAAGGCCCGAGTGGCCTGCAGCCGCGCCCGCAGCTCGGCGTCGGGCCGCGACAGGGCGTCGTCGTCGACCTCCTCGCCGATGTCCTCGGCGATCTCCGCGAAGAGCCCGCGGCAATCGGTGAGCAGCCGCGTGGTGGTCAGGCCGAGACGCTCCAGGCCGGCGTTGACGGCCTCCAGGCCGACCAGGTCGATGAGCACGTCGGTCGCGTGGTTGTCGCTGACCGCCATCATCAGGTACGCCGTGTCGCGCACCGAGAGCACGACCTCGTCGAGCATCGCCGACAGCCCGATCCCCCCGAGCGTGCGGTCGCCGGCCGGGTGCCGCAGCGGTGCCGTGAGGTCCACCTGACCCGCCGCCGCCTGCCGGCACAGCTCGATCAGCACCGGCACCTTGAACACGCTCGCAGCCACCACGGGCCGGTCCGGCGCGAGGCCGACCTCCGCGCCACTCGCCAGGTCGCGAGCGTGCACCGTCGCGTCGAGGCCGGCGGCGTCCAGCTCGCGCCGAGCGGCTGCTGCGAATCCGTCGATGTCCATGCGCCTACTCCCCTGCTCGCTCGGTGCGTCGGGCCGCCCGACCACGACCCGGTGCTGCGTCGAGACGGCCGTCGTCGAGCACGAGATCGCCCCTGCTCACGGTCCACCGCGGCCAGCCCCACAGCTCCCGGCCGTCCAGCACCGAGTAGCCGGCCTTCGACGTCATCCGGGAGCCGTCGACCACGCGCGACTCGGCGGGATCGACCACCACCAGGTCGGCGTCGGCGCCGACCTGGATCCGACCCTTGCCCTCGAGGCCGAAGATGCGGGCGGCGTTGCCCGACGTCACCTCGGCGAGCCGCTGCAGCGACAGGCCGCGGGCCCGGACGCCCTCGGTCCAGAGCACCGGGAGCATCGTCTCGAGCTCGGCCAGGCCCTTGGGCAGCGCGTCGAGGTCGTCGGCGTGGGCGAGCTTCTGCTCCAGCGTCCACGGCGCGTGATCGCTGCCGACGGTGTCGATCGACCCATCCGCCAGGCCCGCCCACAGCGCCTCGACGTCGGCCTGGGCGCGCACCGGCGGCATGCCGGCGTACTTCGCACCATCGGGCAGCGCGTGCACCTCGGCCGTGAGCGCGAGGTACAGCGGGCGGGTCTCGACGAAGACCGGCAGCCCGGCGACCCGGGCGCGACGGCACGAGTCCAGAGCGGTCGCCGAGGAGAGGTGGACGACGTAGACCGGCGCCCCGCTGACCTCGCAGGCGGCGAGCAGGCGCTCGACCGCGGCGCGCTCGCTGGCCGGCGGGCGGCTCTCGGGGTAGTGCTCGGCGCCGGTGCGCCCGCTGGCCCGCAGCGCCTGGCTCGCGACCTCGATGATCGCGTGGTCCTCGCAGTGCCCGAGCGTGACCATGCCCTGCGCGCCGGCGGCCGCGACCGCCTCCAGCACGCGCGAGCCGCCGGGCCAGTCGATGGCGAGCACCGCGATCTTGAGGCTGCGGTGGCCCTCGTCGGCGAACGACGCCAGGTCGCCGAGCAGGGCGTCGTCGACCGTGATCGAGGA
>WLIH01000214.1 GCA_009702305.1 Actinomycetota bacterium
CCGGCGCCGACGTCGTACGACGGGTGGTGGCGGCGGTGACCGGCGACAAGGGGGGCGGACGGCGCCCCTTCTCGCTCGGGGTCAGCCGACCGGCCTGGTCGATGCACGACCTGCCGGAGGCCTACACCCAGGCGCAGCGGGCCGTCGAGGTCGGGCGTCGGGTGCACGGCGGCGGCTCGCGGACCTTCTTCGACCAGCTCGGCCTGCACCGGCTGATCGCGATGGTGCCCGACGACGCCGAGCTGCGCCGCTTCGCCCACGACATGCTCGGCCCGCTCGCGATCGACACCCCGGAGGCCGAGGACCTGCGCATCACCCTTCAGACCCTGCTCGACACCAACTTCAACGTCGCCGAGGCGGCTCGCCTGCAGTTCTTCCACTACAACACCATGCGCTACCGCGTCGCCAAGCTCGAGCGGCTGCTGGGCCAGCTCTCGGCCGACGCCCACCTGCGCCTCGACGTCGCAGTCGCCCTGCGGGTCCTGGAGATCACCGGCCCCCGGCCGGCCTGACGGCACTAGGTTGTCCTGCACCATCCCCTCGAGCCAGAGGAGCGCGGCATGTCGATGTTCACCTGGGATCGCGTCGATCCCGAGCCCGGCGAGGCCGTGGCCCCGCACCAGCGGCTGTCCTGGGGCAAGACGGTCGGGCTGGGCGCGCAGCACGTGGTGGCGATGTTCGGGGCGACCTTCGTCTTCCCCGTCGTCATGGGTCTCGACGCCAACCTCGCGATCATGTTCTCCGGGATCTGCACGATCCTCTTCCTGCTGGTCTGCCAGAACAGGATCCCCAGCTACCTCGGCACCAGCGCGTCGTTCGTGGCGAGCGTCGCCGCGATCCGCGCCCAGGGCGGTGACTCGGCCGACGTGACCGGCGCGATCCTGGTCGCCGGCGTCGTCCTGGTCGCGGTGGGCGTGCTCGTGCACGTCGCCGGCGCCGGCCTCGTGCACCGGGTGCTGCCGCCGGCGGTCACCGGGGCCGTCGTGATGCTGATCGGCTTCAACCTCGCGCCGGTCGTGGCCGGGATCTACTGGCCCCAGGACCAGTGGGCCGCGCTGCTGACCGCGACCTTCATGGTCGTCGCCGCCGTGCTGCTGCCCGGCTTCTGGTCGCGGATCGCGGTCTTCCTGGCACTCGTCTTCGGCTACGTCCTGTCGTGGGCCTTCGACGCGGTCTTCGGGATGATCAGCTCGTGTGCCGGAGCCGGCTGCACCCCGGTCGAGCACGACCGGATCAGCTGGGCCGGCGTCGAGGCCGCCGACTGGATCGGCCTGCCCAGCGGCACGCTGGCCGACGGTGTCTCGGTGGTGCACGGGCCGAGCTTCTCGCTCAGCTTCATCCTCCTCGTGCTGCCCGGCGTGATCGCGCTGGTCGCCGAGAACACCGGTCACGTGAAGGCCGTCGCCGAGATGACGGGGGAGGACCTCGACCCCTACCTCGGCCGTGCGCTCGGAGCCGACGGCGCGGCCACGGCCCTCGCGAGCCTGTTCGGCGGCTCGCCCACCACGACGTACGCCGAGAACATCGGCGTGATGAGCGCGACCAAGGTCTACTCCACGGCCGCCTACTACGTCGCCGCGGCGGTCGCGATCCTGCTGGGGCTCTGCCCGAAGTTCGGTGCGATCGTCAACGCGACGCCCGGTGGTGTGCTGGGCGGCATCACCGTGGTGCTCTACGGGATGATCGGTCTCGTGGGCGCGAAGATCTGGGTCGAGAATCAGGTCGACTTCGGCGATCCGGCCAACATGGTCGGCCTGGCGGCCGGCATCATCGTGGGCGTCGGCGGCGTCACGCTCACGATCACCGACGACTTCTCCCTGAGCGGCATCGCGCTCGGCACCATCCTCGTCGTCGCCTTCTTCCACCTCGTCGACCGCACCCGACGCAGCGACACAGCGTCGGTCACCGGCCCCTCGTGAAGCCCGCCCCCTTCTCCTACCTCCGGCCGACCTCGCTCGCCGAGGCGGTCCAGGCCCTGAGCGCCGACCCCGATGCCAAGGTCCTCGCGGGCGGCCAGAGCCTGGTGCCGCTGCTGTCGATGCGCCTGGCGGCGCCGTCGACGATCGTCGACATCAACGGGCTGACCGGGCTGAGCGACATCGAGGTCGGCGACGACGGGGTCCGCGTCGGCGCGCTCGTGCGTCACGCTGACCTGCTCGCCCACGACGGCGTACGCCGCTCCCAGCCGTTGGTCCCGCTCGCCCTGGCCCATGTCGCGCACGCCACGATCCGCAATCGCGGCACCACGGTCGGCTCGCTGGTGCACGCGGACGCGGCAGCGGAGATGCCGGCGGTGCTGGCGCTGCTGGGCGGATCGGTCGAGGTGGTCGGGTCGGCGGGCGCCCGCACCATCGATGCCGACGACCTGGTCGTCGGACCGCTCGAGACCTCGCTGGCGCACGACGAGATCGCCGTGTCGGCGTGGTTCCCGGCCCTGGCGCCGGGGGCGGGTGTGGCCTTCGACGAGATCGCCCGCCGACAGGGCGACTACGCGCTGTGCGGGGTCGCCGTGCTCGTCGAGGGCGACTCGGTGCGGGCGTCGTACGTCTCGGTCAGCGACGTGCCTGTCGTCGTCGACCTCAGCGGCGTCGCGGACGACGACCTGGGCGACGCCGCGGTGGCGGCGCTCGACCCGGCCGACGACATCCACGCCACCGCGGCCTACCGGGCCCAGCTGGTGCGGGTGCTGACCCGCCGCGTCGTCGCGGCTGCACGAGAAGGAGCCGACCGGCGATGAGCGAGACGCTGCACGAGCTGCGCCTGGTGGTCAACGGCGTCACCCACGACCTGCGGGTGCCGGCGCGGCGCCTGCTCTCCGACGCCCTGCGCCAGGACCTCGGTCTGACGGGCACCCACGTCGGTTGCGAGCACGGTGTCTGCGGCGCCTGCACCGTGCTGCTCGACGGTCGTCCGGTGCGCGCGTGCCTGCTCTTCGCCGTCTCGGCCGTCGGCTGCGAGGTCACCACCGTCGAGGGGCTGACCAACCCCGACGGATCGCTCGGCCCGGTGCAGCAGGCGTTCCTGGAGTGCCACGGCCTGCAGTGCGGCTTCTGCACGCCCGGCTTCCTGACCACGATCACCGCCGGCCTGCGCGACAACCCCGCGCCCACCCACGAGGAGGCCCGCGAGATGGTCGCCGGCAACCTGTGCCGCTGCACCGGCTACCAGAACATCGTGCGTGCGGTCGAGCGGGCGGCGGAGCTGTCGTGACGACGAAGCTGATGGGCACCGCGGTCCAGCGGGTCGAGGACCAGCGCTTCCTGCGCGGGCTGGGCCGCTACGTCGACGACGTGCTGGTCGACGGGCGCACCCTGCACGCCGCGGTGCTGCGCTCACCCCACGCCCACGCGCGCATCGTCGACATCGACGTCGACGCCGTGCTCGACCTCGACGGCGTCCACCTGGTCTGGACCCACGAGGACCTCGGCGGGCTCTCGTCCCCGATGGCCGATCCGCTGCCGCTGCTGATCCCGCACCCGGCGCTGACCCACGGCCGCACGCAGTACGCGCTGGCCCGCGACGAGGTCAACTACGTCGGCGAGGCGATCGCGTTCGTGGTCGCCGACGACCGCTATGTCGCCGAGGACGCCGTCGGTCGCATCGTCGTGACCTACGACGTGCTGGCGCCCGTCGTGGGGATCGAGGCGGCCCGTGCGGCGGACCGCCTCGTGCACGACGACGTCCCGGGCAACGTCGGCGCCCGGATGGAGCAGAGCACCGGCGACGTCGAGGCGGCCCTGGCCGCCGCCCCGCACCGGCTGTCCCTCGATCTCACCATCGAACGCTCGGCGTGCACCCCGATGGAGGGCCGCGGCACCGTCGCCCGGTGGGACCCCGACTCCGACCGGCTCCAGGTGTGGACCTCGACGCAGACCTCGACGGGGGTGCGGGCCGCCATCGCGGTCAAGCTCGGGCTCGACCTGCGCCAGGTCGACGTGATCACCCCCGACGTGGGCGGCGGCTTCGGCGTCAAGATCAACCACCCCTGGCCCGAGGAGCTCCTGGTGCCGCTCGCGGCCCGCGCCCTCGGCCGGGTCGTGAAGTTCACCGAGGACCGTCGCGAGCACTTCATCTCCTCGGCCCATGAGCGCGGCCAGGTGCACCACGTCGAGGTCGGCTTCGACGACGACGGGCGCCTGCTCGGGCTGGACGTGGAGTTCTGGCACGACCACGGCGCCTACACGCCCTACGGCCTGATCGTGCCGATCATCACCTCCACACAGCTGCTCGGGCCCTACAAGCCCGACGTCTACCGGGTGCGCTTCGAGTCGCTCTACACCAACACCACGATGGTCACCCCCTACCGCGGTGCCGGCCGGCCGCAGGGCTGCTTCGTGATGGAGCGGACGATGGACGCGATCGCCGCCCACCTCGGTCGGGACCGCACGCTGGTGCGCTCGGCCAACTTCATCCAGCCTGACGAGTTCCCCTACGACCAGGGGCTGGTCTTCCAGGACGGCCGCGAGCTGGAGTACGACTCCGGCGACTACCCCGCCTCGCTGGAGAAGATCAAAGCGCTCATCGGCTGGGACGACTTCGCGTCGTTCCAGGCGTCGATGGCGGCGGTCGGGCGCCGGGTCGGCATCGGTCTGGCCTGCTACGTCGAAGGCACCGGGGTCGGCCCCTACGAGGGGGCCCACGTCCACATCGAGACCTCGGGCAAGGTCAAGGTCGCCACCGGGCTGACCACCCAGGGCCAGGGGCACGCGACCGTCTTCGCCCAACTGGTCGCCGACGAGCTCGGCTGCCGCTTCGAGGACGTGGAGGTGGTCACGGGTGACACCCGCCGGATGCCGTACGCCGTCGGCACCTTCGCCTCCCGGGCGGCCGTGATGAGCGGGTCGGCGATCCACCTGGCCGCCCGGCGGGCCAAGGAGAAGGCGCTGTCGATCGCCTCCGACGCCCTCGAGGCCGACCCCGCCGACCTCGAGATCGTCGACGGCGTCGTCTCGGTGAAGGGGGTGCCCGGTGCGTCGATCGACCTCGGCACGGTCGCGGTGCTGTCGAACCCGCTGCGCTACGCCTTCGACGAGGCCTCCAAGGCGGCCACGCAGTTCACCGTCGGCGACCCCGGCAAGCCGCCGGTGCCCGAGGACGAGGAGCCCGGGCTGGAGGGCACGGACTTCTACTCGCCCGAGCGCTCGACCTTCGCCTCCGGCATGCACGCGGCGATCGTCGAGACCGATCCGGACACGGCCGAGATCACGATCCTCAAGTACGCCGTCGTCCACGACTGCGGCAAGCTGATCAACCCGATGATCGTCGAGGGGCAGATCCACGGCGGCGTCGCGCAAGGCGTCGGCGGAGCGCTCTACGAGCGGATGGTCTACGACGAATCGGGGCAGCTGCTCAACGCGTCGTTCATGGACTTCCTGATGCCCTACGTCACCGAGATCCCCGACGGGATCGCCATCGACCACCTCGAGACGCCGTCTCCGCTCAACCCGCTCGGCATCAAGGGCGCCGGCGAGGCCGGTGTCATCCCGACGTCGGCGGTCTTCGCCGCCGCGATCGAGGACGCGGAGAAGATCCCGATCACGGCGATGCCGATCTCGCCC
>WLIH01000215.1 GCA_009702305.1 Actinomycetota bacterium
CGGCACGTAGGTGTACGGGTAGATCATCGGCACGCCGAAGCGCACGAAGTTGGTGAGGATCGCCGCGACGTTGGAGACGTCGCGGAAGAACACGTTGGCGGCGCTGAAGAGCAGCGCCATCGCCGTGCCGAGGGTGCCGATGATCAGCAGGCCCAGGGCCAGGGCGGCCATGCCGGCGACCGTGGGGGTCCAGCCCATCAGCGCGCAGGCGATCACCATGATCACCAGCTGCGGCAGCACGTGGTAGCCGGAGACCAGCATCGAGGCGACCGGGAACATCTCGCGCGGTAGCGCCATCTTGCGGACCAACGACTTGTTGCGCACGATCGAGCGGGTGCCGGCGTTGAAGGTCTCGTTGAAGAAGTGGACGATGATGATGCCGCAGAACATGTGGATGGCGAAGTTCGGCACGTCCTTGTGCAGGTTGAACAGCGTGCCGATCACGAAGTAGTAGATGAAGAACTGCGACAGCGGGTTGACGTAGGACCAGAGCAGGCCGAGCACCGAGCCCTGGTAGCGCGCGCTGATCTCACGCCGCACCAGCAGCTTGAGCACATAGCGGTTCTTGAAGACGCCCAGCAGACCGGTGGTCGCGGACGGCGGCGACAGCGGCGCGAGCGGCCTCCGGGCGCTCGGCTCGCTGAGCTCGCTCAGGTCGGTCATTCGTTGTCTCCGGTCCAGGGGGCGAACGTCTGGTCCCACTGCTCGGGCGAGGTGATGTCGCCGAGAGCCGCGCGGTACTGCGCCGCCAGGGCGGGCCACTCGCGCTTGTAGCGGGCGTGGATCTCGATGGTCTTGCGCATCAGCTCGCGGAACTTGACCGCGTCGCGCTGGTAGAAGGCCGCCGACGTGCCGTCGTTCATCGACACGATGGCCGAATCGTAGCCCGCGAGGCGGTACCACTTCGCGTCCATGGCGCGGATCTCGGCCTCGGGGAACTCCCGAGCCATCGCACGCGGCGCCTTCAGCTGACGGATCGGCTGCAGCGCGGCACTGATCAGCTGCGAGCGCCGGCTCGGCACCTCGGCGTTGTCGCGGCCCCGGCGCGACGGCTTCTCCCGGCGCACGGGCGGGAAGGCGTCGCGGTCGGGCTGCAGCTGCGCGTCGGTGAACTGCGCACGGAAGGCGTTGACCTCGCCGAGCTTGGTCGCCAGCACGCGGTGCAGGTGCTCCGGCCCCGACAGCACGTCCTCGAGCGCCTGGTGCCGCAGCTCGACGGTGGAGTACTGCATGGAGACCAGGTGGGCGATCTGGTGGTTGAGGCTCTCCTGCACCATCCGCCCGCCGGTGGGGTACGTCGAGTGCAGCAGGGCGGCGACGAAGCGGTTGCGCTGGTGGAAGTAGGACTGCCAGTCGAGTGCGTCGTTCTTGTCCGTCCACGGCACGTGCCACACGGCGGCGCCGGGGAAGGTCACCGTTGGATACCCGGCGGCTTTGGCGCGCAGGCCGTACTCGGAGTCGTCCCACTTGAGGAACAGCGGCAGCGACAGGCCGATCTCGTCGATCACCTGGCGCGGGATCAGGCACATGAACCAGCCGTTGAAGTCTACGTCGACGCGCTTGTGCAGCCAGCGCGCGGAGCGCAGGTTGCGAGCCGCCAGGTCCCACTCCGGGAAGGTGTCCAGGGGCGACATCCACCAGAAGCGCCACGGCTGGACGACCTCGCCGAAGCTGTGCAGCCGCGAGCGGGAGTAGAGGCTGAACATGTGCCCGCCGACGATCGTGGGCCGGCGCGCCAGGTCGCCGAAGGTGACGGCACGGATGACGCCTTCGGGCTCGCAGACGACGTCGTCGTCCATCATCAGGGCGTACGTCGCGGTGCCCTTGCGCAGCGACTCGAGCTGCCCACGGGCGTAGCCGCCCGAGCCGCCGAGGTTGCCCTGCTCGATGATCCGCAACCGCTCGCCGAGCAGGCCCGCCGCCGCGGGGTACTCCGGTGAGTCGACGACCTTCTGGGTGCCCTGCTCGATCACCAGCACCTCGTCGAGGTACGGCGCCAGCTCGGCGTCCTCGCCCAGCTGGCCGAGCAGCTTGGCGCAGAAGTCCGGCCGGTTCATGGTCGTGATCACGATGTCGGTGGTGCCGTGCGCGGCGCGGTCCTCGGGCACATCGGCGGTCCACTCGGCCGACTCGACGACGACGTCCTCGTCACCGGCGACGACGTTGTACCAGTACCAGCCGCCGTCGACGAAGGGCAGCAGCGGCAGGTCGAAGACGAAGGTCGCCGCCGACTCGGAGACCGTGGTCGCTGAGTCGACGCGCTGCGAGCGCCCGTTGGCCATCGACTTGTAGACGATCACGCTGGCGCCGTGCCCGACCACACGGATCGTCAGGGTGACGTCGGTGACGACGCTCCAGCGTCGCCAGTAGCTCGCGGGGAAGGCGTTGAAGTAGGTGCCGAAGGACAGCCGCTCCCCTGAGCGCACTCGGAACGCTGTGCGCGACTCGATCTGGTCGGGGTGGATCGCACGACCGGTGGAGGTCGACTGGCGGATGGCGGCGTTGTTGAGCTCCTTGGCCGCGCGGTTGCCGCCGACCTGGTACTTGTCGGCGTCGAGGCGCGCCTCCTCCGGGTCGACGTACAGCGCGAGGACGTCGTAGTCCCGGTCGAGCGGCAGGATCTGGCGTTGCAGCAGGCGGCGGCTCATGCTCCGTCCACACCTCCACTGGTCAAGGGGGCTCCGTCGGCGAAGTGCGGCTTGAGCTTGTTTTCGTACATCGACAGCGCCGAGCCGATGGCCATGTGCATGTCGAGGTACTGGTAGGTGCCGAGCCGGCCACCGAAGAGCACCATCGGCTCGGCCTTGGCCAGGTCGCGGTACTTCAGCAGCCGCGCGCGGTCCTCGGCGGTGTTGACGGGGTAGTACGGCTCGTCGTCCTCCTCGGCGAAGCGGGAGTACTCGTGCACGACGATCGTCTTGCCGGGCAGGTAGGTGCGCTCGGGGTGGAGGTGCTTGAACTCCAGCACCCGCGTCCACGGCACGTCCTGGTCGTTGTAGTTGACCACGCCGGTGCCCTGGTAGTCGTCGACGTCGAGGGTCTCGGCCTCGAGGTCGACGGTGCGCCACGACAGCCGGCCCTCGCAGTTGCCGAAGTACTCGTCGACCGGGCCGGTGTAGACGATCGGCACCGTGCCCTTGAACTCGTCGGCGACGTCGAAGAAGTCGGTGTCGAGGCGGACTTCGATGTTGGGGTGGTCGGCCATCCGCTCGAGCCAGGCGGTGTAGCCGTCGACCGGCAGGCCCTCGTAGGTGTCGTTGAAGTAGCGGTTGTCGAAGGTGTAGCGCACCGGGAGCCGCGTGATGATGTCCGGGCTCAGCTCGGTCGGGTCCGTCTGCCACTGCTTGGCGGTGTAGCCCTTGATGAACGCCTCGTAGAGCGGGCGCCCGATGAGGCTGATCGCCTTCTCCTCGAGGTTGGTCGCGTCGGCCGTGGCGATCTCGCTGGACTGCTCGGCGATCAGCGCGCGCGCCTCGTCGGGGGTGTGGGAGGTGCCGAAGAACTGGTTGATCAGACCGAGGTTCATCGGCAGCGAGTAGACCTGGCCCTGGTACTTGCCGAAGACCCGGTGCTGGTAGCCCGTGAAGTCGGTGAAGCGCCGCACGTAGTCCCACACCTTGGTGTTCGAGGTGTGGAAGAGGTGGGTGCCGTACTTGTGCACCTCGATCCCGGTCTCGGGGTCCTTCTCGCTGTAGGCATTGCCACCGAGGTGGTAGCGCCGCTCGATGACGAGGACCTTCAGGCCGAGGTCGGCCGCGCAGCGCTCGGCGATGGTGAGGCCGAAGAAGCCGGAGCCGACGACGACGAGATCAGGGGCAGACACGATCGGTCAGTCTACGGACGTGGACGGTCGGGCTCGCATCCCACGCGCGGAGCGCATGGCGCGGATCACGTTGCGGGCCTCGGCCCGGCCGCCGCGCAGCGGGCTGAGCAGCACGACCATGGCGGTGATCAACCACGGCTTGAGCCGGACCAGCGCGTTCTCGCCGTATCTCAGGTGGACCACGAACAGGTTGCGGTACATGTAGTACCCCTTCCAGCCGGCGAGGTCGTGCTGCTGGTCGAAGTCGAGCTGACGCACCAGCACCGCGTCGCGCAGCGCCCAGATGCGGTAGCCCGCCCGTCGAGCGCGGATCGCGAAGTCCACGTCGTCGTAGAAGATGAAGTACGCCGGATCCGGCAGCCCGATCGCCTCGACCACCGAGCGGCGCACCATGAAGCCCTCGAAGGCGACGTTCTCGACCTGGACCCGCTCGGGCATCGCCGCGCGGGTGCCGTAGGTGGTCTCGACCATCGCGGTCTTGGGCTTGATCGCGGCCGGGTTGCGCAGGTCGAAGCGCAGCGCGGCCTTCTCGACGAGCGCGCCGTGCAGGTCCTCGCGCACCGCCATCAGGCAGTCCTCGTCGGTGCGCATCAGCACGGAGAGGCAGTCCGACGCCGGCACGACGTCGTCGTCCATCAGCCAGATCCGGTCGTGACCGGCGTCGTACGCCGTGCGCACCCCCAGGTGGAAGCCTCCGGCGCCGCCGAGGTTCTCCTCGGTCCGGATGACCTGCAGCCCCGCGACCGTCGAGGAGGCGAGGACCTCCTGCGTGTGATCGCTGCTCGCGTTGTCGATGACGATGACCGCATCGGGCAGGTGGTCGAGCGCCTCGAGGCTCGCCAGCATCCGGGCCAGCAGGTCGGCGCGGTTGTAGGTCACGACGACCACGGCGATGCTCTCGCTCATCGCAGGTACCTCTCATGGCCCGTGAAGTCGCCCCGCAGCCCGTCGCATATCGCCCGGGCGCTGAGTCGCAGCCGCCCCGCACTCGGCCGGGTGAACGTGTAGAACCACGCGGTCTTGGCGACGAAGGCCAGCGCGTGCAGCCAGCCGCGGTAGTCGCGGAGGTTGAGCAGGTTGTTGCGGGCCATGCAGTAGTGCTTCAGATCGCTGGGGCTGTGGTTGTACGTCGTGCGACCGAACGCCATCGGCGAACCGAGCTCCCCCACGGACGGGTGCCGCACCTGGGCGCTCACCACGGTCGCGATCCGGGCGCCGGCCGCCTCGGCGCGCAGGCGGTACTCGTGGTCGTCGCCCCAGATGAAGAACTCCGCTCGCGGCAGCCCGATCCGCTCCACGAGCGCACGGGTGACCAGCACGCCGTTGAAGGGGATCACGATGCCCTCGATGCGACCGTCGGTCGCCGCCCGCTCGACGTCGGCGAGATCGTGCACCACCCGGGCACCCCCCGGCAGTCGGATCGGGAACACCAGGCGCGTCGGCCGGTCCTGGTCGACGACCAGCGGTCCCCAGAAGTCGAGGCCCCCGCCGCGCGCGAGCAGCTCCGGGAGGCACGCGGTGTCGGGCAGCCCGTCGTCGTCCATCAGCCAGACCAGGTCGGCATCGCGCTCCAGCGCCCAGGCCAGGCCGTCGTGGAAGCCGCCCGCTCCCCCGGTGTTGTGCGCCAGGGTCCGCGCACGCACCCGTGGGTCGCCGAGCCCGGCGAGCCAGGCGCCGGTCCCATCGGTGGACGCGTTGTCGACCACCAGGACCTCGTCGAGCGCCCCGACCTC
>WLIH01000216.1 GCA_009702305.1 Actinomycetota bacterium
GCTCGGCGACCTCGAGCTCGGCGCCGAGCCGGGCGAGGGTGAGGTGGGAGCCGATCATCTCGGCCCGCACCTCGGCGTAGCCACTGACGGCGACGTACTCGAACTCGCCGGTGTCTCGGCGCACGGCGAGCGCGGCGATCTGGAAGCCGAGCGCGCACGCGCCGTCGGTCACGAGCTCGAGCAGGCCGAACGACGGTCCCGCGGAGTCGAGCTCGCTCTCGACCCGGTCGAGGGTGGGGAAGGTGTCGTCGACGATGGTCACCGACCGTCCCCCTTCCGCAGCGCCGCCCAGCGATCTCTCGGGATCTCCCGGCGATCGTAAGCGGGTGCCTGGTGCTCCGTGACGGATATTCGGAGGTCGGACCCGGTCGCCCGTACGATGGTCCCGTGCCCTCACCGATCAGCAGTGGCAGCACCCGCAAGGGCGGAGACGGTCGTCTGACCGACGCCCTCGACCCTCAGGATCGCGGTCCCCAGGACGCCTGCGGCGTCTTCGGCGTCTGGGCGCCGGGCGAGGACGTCGCCAAGCTGACGTACTTCGGCCTCTACGCGCTCCAGCACCGCGGCCAGGAGTCGGCCGGCATCGCCGTGAGCAACGGCCGCCAGATCCTGGTCTACAAGGACATGGGCCTGGTCTCGCAGGTCTTCGACGAGACCACGCTGGCCTCGCTCAACGGCCACCTGGCGATCGGTCACTCGCGCTACTCGACCACCGGCGCGAGCACCTGGCAGAACGCCCAGCCGACCTTCCGGCCCACGGCCGACGGCTCGATCGCGCTCGGGCACAACGGCAACCTCATCAACACCCACGAGCTGGCCGCGATGGTCGCCGAGCTGCCCGGCCCCGACGACGAGCTCGACCTGCACACCCGCCCGCAGGAGACGGCGACCAACGACACCAGCCTGGTCACCGCGCTGCTCGCCCACCACCCGGACACCTCGCTGGAGCAGCGGGCGCTCGACGTGCTGCCGCTGCTCAAGGGCGCCTACTGCTTCGTCTGGATGAACGAGAACACCCTGTACGCCGCCCGCGACCCGCAGGGCATCCGTCCGCTGGTCCTCGGCCGGCTCGACCGCGGCTGGGTGGTGGCCTCCGAGGACGCCGCGCTCGCGACGATCGGCGCGAGCGTCGTGCGGGAGGTGGAGCCGGGCGAGATGATCGTCATCGACGAGAACGGCCTGCGCTCGCACATGTTCGCGAAGCCCGAGCCCAAGGGCTGCGTCTTCGAGTTCGTCTACCTCGCCCGGCCCGACGCCTCGATCAGCGGCCAGAGCGTGCACCAGGCCCGCGTCGAGATGGGGCGCCAGCTGGCCCGCGAGTTCCCGGTCGAGGCCGACCTCGTCATCCCGGTGCCGGAGTCCGGCACGCCGGCGGCGGCCGGCTACGCCGCCGAGAGTGGCATCCCGTTCGGCCAGGGCTTCGTCAAGAACGCCTACGTCGGGCGCACTTTCATCCAGCCCAGCCAGACGCTGCGCCAGCTCGGCATCCGGCTCAAGCTCAACGCCCTCGACCACATGATCCGCGGCAAGCGGATCGTGGTCGTCGACGACTCGATCGTGCGCGGCAACACCCAGCGTGCCCAGGTCCGGATGCTGCGCGAGGCCGGGGCGCTCGAGGTGCACGTGCGGATCTCGAGCCCGCCGGTGAAGTGGCCGTGCTTCTACGGCATCGACTTCGCCACCCGCGCCGAGCTGATCGCCAACGGGCTCTCCCCCGAGGAGATCGCGGCGAGCGTCGGCGCCGACACGTTGGGCTACATCTCGCTCGACGGGATGATCGACGCGACCGGCCAGACCTCGGACCGGCTGTGCAAGGCCTGCTTCACCGGGGAGTACCCCATCGACCTGCCCGACGAGTCGTTGCTCGGCAAGCACCTGCTCGAGGCCACGCTCAAGTCCCCGACGGTCGGCAAGGCGCTGCCCGTCCTGAACAACCCCTGATCGGAGCGGTCGTGACCGAGCCCAGCCCCGTTGCCAGCCCCGCTGGCAGCCCTGCCGGCAACGCGTACGCCGAGGCCGGCGTCGACATCGAGGCGGCCGACAAGGCCATCGAGCTGATGAAGGGCTGGGTCGAGAAGGCGCGTCGCCCCGAGATGATCGGTGGACTCGGCGGGTTCGCCGGGCTCTTCGACGCCACGGCGCTCACGAAGTACAAGCGCCCGCTGCTCGCGACCTCCACCGACGGGGTCGGCACCAAGGTCGCGATCGCGCAGGCCATGGACGTGCACGACACGATCGGCTTCGACCTGGTCGGCATGGTCGTCGACGACCTGGTCGTCTGCGGGGCTGAGCCGCTGTTCATGACCGACTACATCGCGACCGGCAAGGTCTACCCCGAGAAGATCGCCGCGATCGTCAAGGGCATCGCCGAGGCCTGCGTCGAGGCCGGCTGCGCGCTGGTCGGCGGAGAGACGGCCGAGCACCCGGGACTGCTGCGTCCCGACGAGTACGACGTCGCCGGCGCCACGACCGGGGTCGTCGAGGCCGACCGGCTGCTCGGCCCGGGCCGGGTCCGTCCCGACGACGTGGTGCTCGCCATGGAGGCCAGCGGTCTGCACTCCAACGGCTACTCCCTGGTGCGCCACGTGCTGCTCGCGAGCGGCGCCGGCTGGTCGCTGGACCGCGACGTGCCCGAGCTCGGCCGCACCCTGGGCGAGGAGCTGCTGACTCCGACCCGGATCTACGCCAAGGCCTGCCTCGCCCTCGCCGAGGCGACCGGCGTGCACGCCATGTCGCACGTCACCGGCGGTGGCCTGGCCGCCAACCTGGAGCGGGTGCTGCCCGTGGAGGTCGAGGTCACCCTCGACCGCGCCACGTGGACCCCGCAGCCGATCTTCGACCTGGTGCGCCGGGTGGGCAAGGTCTCGCAGCCCGACCTCGAGGCGACGCTCAACTGCGGCGTCGGCATGGTCGCCCTGCTGCCCGCGAGCGACGTCGACACCGCGGTCTCGCTGCTGGCGATGTACGGCATCCGGGCCTGGGTGGCGGGCGTCGTGTCGCCTGCTGCGAGCGACGGCGGACGCGTCCGGCTGACGGGCCAGCACCCGGGCTGGTGAGATCCCGACTGCATTTCTGGCAGTCGGTGTGCGGGAACACCCATGCAACAGGTAGCGTTGGGCCCACGAGAATTCTTAGGTGAGCCCGGGAGCCACGTGCCCCGGCCGAACGTGCGAGGGGGCTGACCCTATGGGGCGCGGCCGAGCTAAGGCCAAGCAGACGAAGGTCGCCCGCGACCTGAAGTACCGGACTCACGAGACGGACTTCGGGGCGTTGGCCAACGAGCTGCATGGCGATGACCGCAACACGACCGACCAGGTGGATCCTGAGGTCCTCGAGAAGTGGTCGGACTACGACCCGCAGCGTGACTGATCGCGCGACTCGCCTGAGCTGACGTCGGTCACCGGGCTGCGCGGGCGAGCACGACCTGTCCGTGCGACCCGTATCCGACGACCCGGCCGCCGTGCCGGGAGCCGTCGAACGCGACGTGCAGCCACCCGTCCGGACCCAGGTCGACCAGCGTGGGCCACGGGATGTTGCTCGGGTACGGCGCAGGCAGGGTCGTGACCTCGTCGAGGTCGAGGCTGAGCACGGGGTAGCGCTCGCGGTGGCGGCGACGGTTGTCGCGGCCGTCGCTGGCGAGCACCCACGCCCGACCGTCCTCGATGAGCACGGTCGTGCCCTCGCTGGAGCGGCGGTCGCCCAGCGCGGCGTGCACCGTGAGCGCCTCGAGCGAGGCCCCAGTCGCGACCTCGGGGTGGAAGTCGAAGAACTTGCGGGCGCTGACGTAGCCGACGATCCAGCCCTCGGCCGTGCGCACCAGGTGCGGGTCCCAGACGCCGACCGACTGCGTCGCGGGGAGCGCCAGCGGCCGAGTGTCGAGGAGGTGGCGTCCGGTGAGCAGGTCGGTCGAGGACTCCGCGAGGGTCACGTCGACGCGCGCCCGCGCCCGGCGTCGGTCGAAGTCGCCCCAGGTGCTGGTGGCGACCAGCCACCGGTCGTCGTCGCGCACCAGGTGCGTCGCGTGGTCGCCGTAGGCGCCCGGCCGGTCGGGACGGCGGAAGAACAGGTCGGCGGCGTGGCCGAGCTCGAGGGTGCGCGGGTCGAGGCGCCACACCGATGTGTGGGCGGTGTCGAAGAAGCCCGGCCCGGCGCTGGTCGCGCTCAGCAGCACCGGACCGGTCGGGCCGTCGGGGCGGTACGCCGAGCCGTCGGCCCGGGTGACGGCGCGGATGTCGCGCAGACCGAGCTGGCCGAAGCCACCGGCGCGGAGCCGGGTCACCGCGCCGGTGTGGCCGCTGTGCAGGCCGGCGAGCCAGGTCTCGTCGCGGGTGTCGGCGCCGAGCCGGCTGAGGTCGGCCTTGGCGCGGGCGGTCCAGCCGGTGCGGCCGCGGGTCAGCACGCACGCGTGCGTGCCGGTGAGGCTGAGGGCGATCGCCTGGACCGGGTCGTCGGCCGCGATCGCGGCGCTGCGTCGGCTGCGGAACGTCTGCGGACCGGAGCCGACGTCGACCACCAGCCACGCCGCTCCGGACGCGTCGTCGAGCTCGCCGCGCAGTCGCACGCCACCGGAGCCGAGCAGCACCGACACCGGCCCGCCAGGGGTCGGCTCGGCCTCGACGGCGGCGTACGGCGCGGGGTGCGGGGTCGGTCGCCAGGAGGCCGGACCGGGAGCGTCCAGGTCGAGCAGCACCGACGTCGGGCTGACGACGTCGACGGGTCGGCGCCGGGCCACGACCTCGTAGGGCGCCCGGGCGAAGCGCGGGATCATCGGCCGGCGACGGCCTCGCGCAGGGCCGCGATCGCCAGCTCGGTCTCGTCGCTGAGATCCTGGAGCATCGCGTCGGTGCCGTCGAGACGACCGCCGCGGGCGTGCGCCTCGATGCGCGCCGCGGCCTCGGCGACCCCCGGCAGGCCGAGGTTGAGGGCGCTGCCCTTGACCAGGTGAGCCGAGGTGAAGACCTCGTGGGGATCGCGCAGGTCGACGGCCGCGCGGATCGCGGCGATCTGCCCGTGGATGCGCGTCATGAACGACTCGGCCGTGCGGCGGAAGAAGCTGACGCCGTCCTTGACGAGCTCGTCGAGCATGGCGACCCGCTCCAGGTCGAGGATCACGGTCGACGCGACGGGCGGGGGCGGCTCACCGGCGGCGCTGGTCGGATCGGTGGGATTGGTCGGATCGGTGGGATTGGTCGGACCGGGGTTGGTGGCGTCGACGGGCGGGATCGCGGTCGACCGGCCGGCACCGACCGGCACCCAGGTGCGGACCAGCGCCTCGAGGGCCTCGGGGTCGACCGGCTTGGTCAGGAAGTCGTCCATCCCGGCCGCCAGGCAACGCTCGCGCTCGCCCTCCAGGGCCGAGGCCGTCATCGCCACGATCGGCACCCGCTGCCCCGGCGACTCCTGGGCGCGCACGGCCCGGGTCGCGCCGAAGCCGTCGAGGCCGGGCATCCGGCAGTCCATCAGCACGACGGCGTACGGGTGCTCGCCGCGGAGCGCGGCGACGGCCTCGTAGCCGTCGGCGGCGACGTCGACCTGCAGCCCC
>WLIH01000217.1 GCA_009702305.1 Actinomycetota bacterium
CACCAGCAGCAGCGACGAGCTCAGGCCGCCGTAGATGCTCCAGGTGGCGCCGCGGGTGTTGAAGCGGCGCCAGAACATGTTGTAGACGATCGCCGGCAGGTTGGCGGACGCCGCGACCGCGAAGGCCAGCGCCACCAGGAAGGCGATGTTCAGGTTTTGCGCCGGGATGGCGAGCAGGATGGCGACGAGGCCGATGGTGAGGGCGGCGATCCGGGTCACCTTGATCTCCTCCTTCTCGGTCGCCAATCCCTTCTTGAACACGTTGTTGTAGACGTCGTGCGCGACCGATGCCGACGAGGTCAGCGTCAGCCCGGCGACCACGGCGAGGATGGTCGCGAAGGCGACCGCGGCGATCACCGCCAGCAGCACGGCGCCACCGGTGGATCCGGCGCCACCTCCGACCGCCTCGGCGAGCAGTGGCGAAGCCAGGTTGCCCTTGCTCGTCGCGACCTCGGCGGCCTTGTCGCCCTTCAGGAGCGCAGCCGCGCCGAAGCCCAGGACCAGCGTGAAGAGGTAGAAGACGCCGATCAGGCCGATCGCCCACAGCACCGACTTGCGGGCGTCGCGTGAGGTCGGGACGGTGTAGAAGCGGATCAGGATGTGCGGCAGGCCGGCGGTGCCGAGCACCAGCGCGATGCCGAGCGAGAGGAAGTCGATCTTGCTGGTCATCGTGGCGCCGTACTTGAGCCCGGGCTCCAGGAAGGCTTGGCCCTTGCCCGAGTTGGATGCGGCCGCGCCGAGGAGGTCGGAGATGTTGAAGTTGAACTTCGCGAGCACCAGCACCACGATCAGGGCCGAGCCGGCCATCAGGAGCACTGCCTTGACGATCTGCACCCAGGTCGTGCCCTTCATGCCGCCGACGGTGACGTAGAAGATCATCAGGATGCCGACGCCGAAGATGACGATGTTCTTCACGACCTGGCTGTCGACCCCGAGGAGCAGGGCCACGAGGGTGCCGGCGCCGACCATCTGGGCCAGCAGGTAGAAGATCGAGACGACCACGGTCGAGGTCGCCGCCGCGAGCCGCACCGGCTTCTGCTTCATCCGGTAGGCCAGCTGGTCGGCCATCGTGTAGCGGCCCGAGTTGCGCAGCATCTCCGCGACGAGCAGGAGCGCGACGAGCCAGGCGACGAGGAAGCCGATCGAGTACAGGAAGCCGTCGTAGCCGCTGAGCGCGATGGCACCGGAGATGCCGAGGAACGACGCCGCCGACATGTAGTCGCCGCCGATCGCCAATCCGTTCTGGATCGGCGAGAACGACCGCCCACCGGCATAGAAGTCGTCGCTGCCCGACGTCTGGCGGCTGGCCCAGAAGGTGATCCCGATCGTCAGCGCGACGACCGCCAGGAACAGGGTGGTGGTGAGCACCTGGTGGTCCATGTCAGAGCCCCTTCTCGTACTGCTCGTTGAGCTCGCGGGCCAGGGGGTCGAGGCGTGCGGTGGAGAAGCGGCTGTAGAGCCACGCGAGCGCGAAGGTGGTCACGAACTGCAGCAGCCCGAAGACGAGAGCGACGTTGATGTTGCCCACGACCCGGGTGTCCATGAAGTCGGTGGCCCAGTTCGACATGGCCACGTAGAGCAGGTACCACGCCAGGAAGGCGACGGTCGCGGGGAAGACGAAGCCCCGGTAGAGCTTGCGGAGCTGGGCGAACTCCGGCGTCGCCGCGAGGGCGTCGTAGCGCGGGTCGGTGCGCTCGGACTGCTGGTGGCTGGCCTGCTGCTCGGTCGGCGGGTGGTCTGCGGTGGCGTCGGGCGTCATGAGGACCTCTCTGATGTGATTGCCGTCACGCTAGGAGTCCGCGCGGGCGCCCGGCAGACCTCGAGGACCTCGGGTCGCTCAGCGGACTCGGGTGATCGGTGAGCGGTCACTGCGCTGCGACCAACGGTCCGGCGATCGACCTGCAGGAGCGGGGCTACCCTTCCCCCGGGGATCCCCAGGGCGTCGCTCGAGGCGGCCCGCTCACTGTCTCGGGAGGTGTCGTGGAGCAGCACCCGGTCGCCGGTGCCCGCCTGGTCACCGTCGCCCACGGCACCCGCACGGCGGCGGGCAACGACGTCGCGCGCGAGCTGACCGGCGCGGCGGCGAGCCGGCTGCGCATCGCCGGCGTCACGTCGTACGTCGAGCTCAGCGAGCCGCTGCTGACCGACGTGCTCGCCTCGTCGCCGACCCCGACGGTCGTGCTGCCCCTGCTGCTCTCGACCGGCTTCCACCTGCGCCAGGACCTGCCGGCGGCGGTCGCGGGAGCCGGCGGCCCGGTCGTGCTGGGGCGCTCGCTCGGTCCGCACCGGCTGGTCGCCGCCGCGCAGGTGGCCCGGCTGGCCGAGGCCGGTGTCGAGCCCGGCTCGGCTCGGCTCGTGCTGGTCGCCGCCGGGTCGTCCGACCCGGTCGCGACGCGCGACCTCGCCCGCGCGGCGGACCTGCTCGGCCGGGCTTGGGGGAGTCCGGTCGAGGTCGCCACCCTCACCGCCCTCGGTCGACGGCCGGCCGAGGTCGTGCGCCCGGGCGACGTGGTGTCGCCGTACCTCCTCGCGCCCGGCCACTTCGCCGAGCGCTCCCGCCGGGAGTCGCTCGCCGCCGGAGCCGCCGTGGTCGCCGACGTGCTCGGCCCGCACCCGCTGCTCGTCGACCTGATCTGCCGACGGGCCCGCGCCCTGATGTCGGGAGCGCGGCTGGCTGCCGCCACCCGGGCCATCGCCTGATGTCGGCCGTCGGAGGCGGGCCAGCCGACCGTCGGGTGGAGCGGGCGGCCGCCTGGCTGTGGTTGGTGCGCCCGGCATACGTCGCGATCGAGTTGGCCGTGCTCGCGGCGGCCCACGGCTACCGCGTCGTCGACGACACGGTGAGCGACCTCGGCGCCCGCGGGTGCGACCCGGCCTGCTCCCCGTGGCACCCGCTGATGAACGCCGCCTTCATCGTCTTCGGGGTGCTGATGGCCGCCGGCGCCGTGCTGCTCGACGCAGGCTGGGGAGCCGGGTGGCGCGAGCGCGCGGTCACCGCGTTGCTGGTGCTCAGCGGGCTGAGCTCCGCCGCGGTCGGCCTGACCCCGGTCGACACCTACCCGACCCTGCACGTCTGGGCCGCGACACCGCTGTTCGTCGCCCAGCCGCTCGCGCTGGTCCTGCTCGGACGGCTCCTGCGAGGGGCGCACCCGGTCGCCGGTCGGATCGTCACGGCGACCGGCGTGGTGACGGGGCTGGCCGCCGTCGCCTTCGTCGTCCTCGACTCAGCCCCCGGGATCACCGAACGGCTGGCCCTGTGGCCGGTCTTCGGTGCACTGGCGCTCGCCGGCCGGTGCCGGCTGGCGGACGCCCGGATGACCTGAGCGGCGCAGACGCTCAGCCCCGGTCGAGCGGCACGCCCTCGGGCGTGTGCAGCCGCACCAGGAAGCGGGTGGTGTGGGCCGGGACCCGGCGTCGAGTGGCTCGGCTGACGCCGACCATCGCGGCCACCGCGAGCGGCGCCGACCAGGCAGCGGGCTGCTCGCACAGGACCGACAGCCAGCCCGAGCCGACGACCGACGCCGGACCGATCAGGGTCAGCGTGGCCGCGGTGCCGGACCCGACGCCGCCGACGACCAGGCCGGCGAGGGCCCCCAGATCGGTCAGGCCGCGCCACCAGATGCCGAGCAGCAGTAGCGGGCAGAACGTCGACGCAGCGACGGCGAAGGCGAGCCCGACGGTCTTGGCCACCGCCACGTCGGGGCCGGTCAGCGCGACGGAGCACGGCACGAGCACCGCGACGACGGCAGCCAGCCGGAAGGACAGCACCCCGTCGAGCCGGCTGCCGGCGCCGGTGCGGCCGACGAGATCCTGGCTGAGCACGCCGGCCACGGCGATCGCGAGACCCGACGACGTCGAGAGGAACGCCGCGAACGCCCCGGCGACCACGAGACCGGTGAGCACGTCACCGCCCGGTCCGTCGAGCATCAGCCGCGGCAGCTCGAGCACCAGCACGTCGGAGCGGCCGGCCTCCGCGAGGTCGGGGGCGTAGATGCGGCCGAGGGCGGCGTACACGGGCGGGATGACGTAGAAGGCGCCGAGGAGCACCAGCACCACCAGCGTCGTGCGACGAGCCGCGCGCCCGTCGGGGTTGGTGTAGAAGCGCACGACCACGTGCGGCAGACCCATCGTGCCGAGGAAGGTCGCGAGGATCAGGGAGTAGGTGAGGTAGAGCCCCTGCCCGCCGCCGGAGGCCAGCGGCACCGACCACCCGTCGCCGGTGGCGATCGAGCGGGGTGAGCCGTCGCCGGCCCACACGATCAGCAGCACGGCGGCGGGCACGAGCAGGGCGGTGAGCTTGAGCCAGTACTGGAAGGCCTGGACGAACGTGATGCTGCGCATGCCGCCGGACGTGACGTTGGTGAGGACGACGAGGCCGACGATGACCGGTCCGACCCACGTCGGCGCCCCGACCGCCGACGCGAGGGTGAGCCCCGCGCCCTGGAACTGCGGGAGCAGGTAGAGCCAGCCGATCAGCACCACCATCACCGAGCACACCGTGCGCACGGTCGAGGACCCCAGCCGCGCCTCGGCGAAGTCGGGCAGCGTGTAGGCGCCGGAGCGGCGCAGGGGGGCGGCGACGAGCACCAGCAGCACCAGGTAGCCGGCGGTCCACCCCACGGGATACCAGAGCATGTCGGCGCCGAAGGTCAGCAGCAGGCCGGCGACGCCGAGGAACGACGCCGCCGAGAGGTACTCCCCACCGATCGCGGAGGCGTTGAGTCGCGGGTTGACGGTGCGCGAGGCGACGAAGAAGTCACTCGTCGTGCGCGAGACCTTCAGCCCCCAGGTGCCGATCGCCAGGGTCGCGAGGGTGACCAGCGTGATCGCGACGATGCCGGGCGCGGCGTCGATGCTCACCGCGGAGCCGTCCCGGGGTCGACCTCGTCCATCAGGTCGGCGAAGTCGCGTTCGTTGGCCTCGGCGCGACGCACGTAGACCATGCCGAGGACCGCCAGGAAGGGGTAGACCAGGACCCCGAGCACCAGCCAGGCGACGGGGAGGCCGAGCACCTCGACCGCTGCGAGACCGGGCGCGAGGTGGAAGAGCAGGGGCAGCATGCCGATCATCGCGACGAGCACGGCCAGCACGCGCAGCGCCAACCAGAGCTGCTCGCGCAGCAGCGAGCCGAGGTAGACCTCGCCGAGCCGGGTCTCGGCGTCGATGTCGGCGGTCCGCCGCAGCGGCGTACGCCGACGGGGCGGCCCCGTGACTCGCACCCGCGCCGGAGGCTCGCTCACGACCCGGCCCTGCGGACCAGCAGCTCGCGCAGCTCGCGGGTGTGGCGTCGACTGACGAGGAGCTCGACCTCGGGGGACGTGGCGACCTGCACCGTGCAGCGCCCGGCGTCCATCCGGACCCGGGTGACATGGGCGAGGGAGACCAGCAGGGATCGGTGGATGCGCACGAACCCGGCCGCCGCCCACTCCTCCTCCAGGGTCGACAACGGGATGCGCACCAGGTGCGAGTCGGTGGCGGTGTGCAGGCGCGCGTAGTCGCCCTGCGCCTCGACGTGCGTGATGTCGGAGCGGCTGACGAAG
>WLIH01000218.1 GCA_009702305.1 Actinomycetota bacterium
GAGGTCGCCGAGGGCAGCTGGTACGTCGTCGCCGCGCGAGCCGACGACGTCTTCCGCCTCGATCCCACCGACCTGTGGCGCGACGTGCTGCGTCGTCAGCCGGGCGACCTGGCGTGGCACTCGACGCGTCCCGCCGATCCCGACCTCAACTGATCCGGGCACTACACTCGGCCCTGTGAGCTTCGGATTCGGCACGGGCACGGCGGTGGACGAGCGCGTCCGCGAGGACCAGCGCACCATCCCCACCGACGACGGCGACCACGAGCGCTTCTCGCACTACGTGGAGAAGGACAAGCTCACCGAGGCGATGGTCATGGGCACGCCGGTGGTGGCCCTGTGCGGCAAGGTCTGGGTGCCCAGCCGCGCGCCGGAGAAGTTCCCGGTCTGTCCGGACTGCAAGGAAGCCTGGGAGTCCCTGAAGGACGACTCGGACAGCGATTCGTGACCGGCGGCCACGAGCCTGACGCCAGTCCCTCCCTGATCCCCGCGCTCACCCCGGCCTGGCCGGATCGCGCGGCGTGGGGCACGGCGCCGTCGCTGCGCGCCTGGCAACAGGCCGCGATGCAGCAGTACTTCGAGCGGCAGCCGCGCGACTTCCTCGCCGTCGCGACGCCCGGCGCCGGCAAGACGACGTTCGCGCTCTCGGTCGCGGCCGAGCTGCTGGGACGACGCATCGTCGACCGGATCACCGTGGTCGCGCCGACCGAGCACCTCAAGACGCAGTGGGCGGAGGCGGCCGAGCGGGCCGGCATCCCGATCGACCCGACGTACTCCGCCGGCAAGGGCAAGACCTCCGACGACTACGTCGGGATCGCCGTCACCTACGCCGGCGTCGCGGTCAACCCGCTCGCGATGCGCATCCGCACCGAGCGCTTCAAGACCCTGGTGATCCTCGACGAGGTGCACCACGCCGGAGACGCGCTGTCGTGGGGCGAGGGCGTGCGTGAGGCGTTCGACCCGGCCACTCGCCGACTCGCGCTGACGGGGACGCCGTTCCGCTCCGACGTCAACCCGATCCCCTTCGTGACCTACGCGCCCGGTCCCGACGGCATCCCGCGCTCGGCCGCCGACTACACCTACGGCTACGCCCACGCCCTGGCCGACCACGTGGTGCGGCCGGTCCTCTTCCTCGCCTACTCCGGGGAGATGCAGTGGCGCACCCGTGCCGGTGACGAGATGGCGGTGCGGCTCGGCGAGCCGCTGACCAAGGACCTCACCAACCAGGCGCTGCGCACCGCGCTCGACCCCGGCGGCTCGTGGATCCCGTCGGTGCTCGCCGCGGCCGACAAGCGGCTCTCCGAGGTGCGCCGTCACGTGCCCGACGCGGGCGGCCTGGTGATCGCGACCGACCAGGACTCCGCACGCGCGTACGCCAAGACGCTGCGCCAGATCACCGGCGAGTCGGCGACGGTGGTGCTCTCCGACGAGAAGGCCGCGTCGAAGAAGATCAGCGAGTTCTCCGCCGACCAGTCCCGCTGGATGGTGGCCGTCCGGATGGTCTCGGAGGGCGTCGACGTGCCGCGCCTCGCGGTCGGCGTCTACGCCACGACCACGTCGACGCCGCTCTTCTTCTCCCAGGCGATCGGCCGCTTCGTCCGGGCCCGCAGCCGGGGCGAGAGCGCGTCGATCTTCGTGCCGTCCGTACCGACCCTGCTCGGCTTCGCCTCCGAGATGGAGGTCGAGCGCGATCACGTCCTCGGGCGGCGGGTCACCGACGAGGACGACCTCTTCGCCGCCGAGAACGACCTGCTCGCCCAGGCACAGGCGGGGGAGTCGGCCCTGGCCGACGAGCAGGGCCTGCCCTTCGAGGCGCTCGGCTCGGCCGCCGTCTTCGACCGGGTGCTCTACGACGGAGGCGAGTTCGGGCACGCCGGCGAGGTGCAGGTCGGCTCCGAGGAGGAGATGGACTTCCTCGGCATCCCGGGGCTGCTCGAGCCCGACCAGATGCGCGACCTGCTGCAGCAGCGGCAGAGCGACCGGGCCCGCAAGCAGAAGGCGGCTGCATCGCCCGTCGCCCGCGGTGGGGACACCGTCGCCGAGGTCAGCACTCACGAGCAGTTGGCCGTGCTGCGCCGCGAGCTCAACGGCCTGGTCGCCGCCTGGCACCATCGCACCGGGCAGGCGCACGGCATCACCCACGCCGCGCTACGCAAGGAGTGCGGGGGTCCGGCGGCGGCGATCGCCAACGCCGAGCAGCTGCGGCTGCGCATCGACCGGGTCCGCGAGTGGGCTGCCCGCAAGAGCTCCTGAGACATCCAGGTCGTCGTCGGCTCCGAATGGGAGGTATCTGCTTTACCCCCCACGAGATCGGAACGTCACCATGTCGCTCACCTCCACCTGGCAGCGTCGGGCGGCGTCCATCGCCGCTCTCGCCCTGCTCGCCGTCCCGCTCGCCGCCTGCGGCTCCGACGACGACTCCTCCTCCGACGGCCCGCCGAAGGCGGTCGCCGTGATCGAGACCCTGTCCGGCCGCACCACCGCGATCAAGCTCGACGGTGGCTTCGTCGACGCGCTCGGCTCGCTCGGCCTGACGCCCGGTGTCACCGGCACCGCCAAGCTCACCGACAGCGGCTCGCTCGTCTTCCCGATCACCGGCGGCAACGTCTCGGTCTTCACCCCGGGCGAGGTGTCGCCGTACGTCATCGGTCAGATCCAGCACGAAGGCTCCGGCCTGACCCTGAGCGCCGGCGGCACGACCGTGCGGCTCTCGAACTTCAACGTCGACCCCGGCGTCTCGCGGGTCTACGGCGACGTGGCCGTCAACGGCAAGACCGTGGCGACCAGCGCCTTCCTCTTCCAGCTCGACGGTCGCACCCTGATGCCGCTCAGCGTCGAGGGCAACACCGCGGTGCTCGAGGGCACCAAGGTCGAGATCTCCGAGGTCGCCGCGCCGCTGCTCAATGACACGTTCAAGACCAAGGCCGTCAAGCCGGGCCTGCTGGTCGGCATCGCGAAGATCACCGTCAACGTGAAGTGACGCCGCGGTAGTGCGCCATGATGCGGTCATGGCGCACTACCTCGGCTTCCTGCGTGCGATCAACCTCGGTGCGACGCGCAAGTTCGCCAAGGGCGACATCGTGCGCGTGGTCGAGTCCGTCGGCTTCACCGACGTCGAGACCTACATCAACACCGGCAACATCCGCTTCTCCACCTCGATGCGCTCGCGATCGAAGATCGAGGCGACGCTCGAGGAGGCCTTCGAGGCCGATCGTGGCTTCGCCGTGCCGACGATGGTCTACACGCCCGCCGAGATCCGGGCCATCGCCGAGCACGCGGCTGCGCTCGACCACGGCGGGATGCACTACGTCTCCCTGCTCAAGGACGAGCCCACCGCTGCCGGGCTCGCAGCCGTGCGTGCGGCGGCGCGCGACGGCGAGCTCGCCGAGGTCGGCGGCCGCGCCATCCACCTGATGCTCGGGGTCGAGTACCACACGGCGAAGCTGACGAACACGCTGGTCGAGCGGCACCTCGGCGTCGCGACCAACCGCAACCTCACGGTGATCCGAGCCGTCGTCGAGCGCTGGACCTAGGCAGTCGACGACGCCCGCGGCAGCGTGCGCACCGACCGGGACAGCAGCACCAGCCCGACCACCACGACGTACACGATGCCGGCGGTGAGGATCACGGGCTGCAGGCCGTACGCCGCAGCGATCGGCCCGCCGGCGAGCTGGCCGACCGGGATCGCGACGAACGACCCGAGGGCGTCGTAGGAGTACGCGCGGGCCAGCATGTCATCGGGGATGTTCTCCTGCATGGCGAGGTTCCACCCCAGGCTGAAGACCTCGACGCCCATGCCGGCCACGAAGCCGATCAGCATCATCGGCACGGTCTGCGCGGTCAGGCCGAGCACGATCATCGGGGAGCCGAAGGCCGCCATGCCGACCATGCCCCACAGCAGCGGTCGCTGCAGGCGGACCCGGGCCAGGATCAGCCCCATGACCAGCAGCCCGACGGCCTCTGCGGACAGGATCAGGCCCCACCCGTGCTCGCCGATGTCCGAGCTCTTGGCGAGCACCGGGCCGAGGGTGACGAAGGCGCCGTGCTCGAGGCCGTTGAGCGCACCGAAGCCCAGGACCACGACCCACAGCCAGGTCGTGGAGCGGAAGTACTGCCAGCCCTCGCGCAGCTCGGCCACCATCGAGGGGGAGTCGTCGTGGCGCTCTCGTGGCGGGATCTTCACCCCGAGCAGCAGCAGCGCCGCGAGCAGGTAGGTGATGCCGTCGACGGCCAGCGCCCAGCCCGCTCCGACCCCGACCACCAGGATGCCGGCGACCGCGGGTCCGGCGATCGCGAGCGTGCTGCGGGTGATGGAGAGCAGCACGTTGGCCGGCTGCAGCTGCTCGCGCGGCACCAGCGCGGGCACGATGCCGGCCAGGGCCGGCATGCTGATCGAGGCGACCGTGCCGTTGACGGCCGTGAGCGCGACCAGCTGCCAGATCTCGGCGTGCCCGCCCAGGACCAGGGCCGCGATGCAGAGCTGCGTGAGGCCGGCGACGACGTTGCAGGTCTGGATCACGAGGGCCCGGCCGAACCGGTCGGCGATGACGCCGCCGGCCAGCAGGAAGACCACCATCGGGATGCTGTGGGCGGCGAGCACCGTCCCGAGGGCGCTCGGCGAGTCGCTGACCTCCAGCACGGCGAAGGCCAGGGCGATGCCCGACATCGTGGTGCCGACCAGGTTGACCGAGCGGGACAGGAAGTAGAAGCGGAACCCGCGCTCGCGCAGCGGTGCGAGGGTCTCGGAGCGCTCCACTACTCGCCCCGGAAGGTGGGGGAGCGGCGCTCGAGGAACGCCGCCAGCCCCTCGTGGAAGTCGGCGGTCGTGAAGAGGGCGCGCTGCCCCGAGTCCTCCCGGTCCAGCGCCTGCTCGAGCTGGCCGAGGGTGGCGGCGTTGATGGCCTTCTTGACCGCCGTCTGGGCGATCGCCGGCCCGGCGGCCAGACGACGCGCGAGCTTGTCGACGAGCGCCTCGAACTCGTCGTCGGCGACCACGTGGGTGATCAGGCCGACGTCGTAGGCCTCGCGGGCGGTCATCGGCTCGGCCAGCAGCGCCATCCGCATCGCGCGCGCCCGACCGATCGAGGCGGCCACCGATGCCGACGAGCCGCCGTCGGTCATCAGCCCCAGACGGGTGAACGGCAGCAGGAACGACGCCGACTCGGTCGCCACGATCAGGTCGGAGGCGAGGGCGGCCGAGCAGGCGACGCCGGCGGCGATCCCGTTGACGGCGGCCAGCACGGGCTTGTCGAGCCCGACCACGGCACGGATGACGCGGTTGGCGCCGGCCATCGTCTCGCGGGGAAACTGCGGCGCGAGCTGCAAAGAGGCCATGTCGGCGCCGGCGCTGAAGCCCGGCCCGGTGCCGGTGAGCACCACCGATCCCAGGTCGTCGCGACCCTGGGCGCTCTCGAGCGCCTCGGCGATCACGGTCATCATCGCGCCGTCAAGCGCGTTGAGCACCTCGGGTCGCACCATCCGGATCCACAGCACCCGGTCGCGGGTCTCGACCTCGATGTCAGGCACCACGCACCCCC
>WLIH01000219.1 GCA_009702305.1 Actinomycetota bacterium
AGCGTGGGCGGCCGCAGCAGCGGCGCGGCGGCGGCTGCGACGCGACGCCGGGACGGCGCCGAGCATCGCGGCGAGCTGGTCGAGCTCACCCGGGCTGAGCGCCGGCAGCGCAGCCGGGGCGAGGTCTGCCGCGGGCGCGGGGACGGGCGCCTGGGCCGGGACGGGGACAGGGACAGGGACAGGGACCGGCGTCGCCGCGTCCTCGAGCGCGAGCAGGGCGGAGGCGGCCGAGAGGTCGTCGGCCGGCACGGCGCGGGCGTGCTTGCCCGGTCGCGAGACCGGGGAGGCGACGGACGGTGCCGCGTCGGGGCGCTCGGTCAGCTCGTGCAGGAGGGCCGCCGCGAAGTCGGCGTAGGCGCCGGTGCTGCTCGCGAGCTCGGTCTCGACGGCGCTGACCGGGGTCGGCAGGGCGTGGGTCGGCAGTGCGTGGGTCGGCAGGGCGTGGGTCGGGGCCGGCATCGGCACGGCGGCCAGCCGCGTGACGGGCAGCTCGACGGGCAGCTCGATGGGCAGCTCGACCGGCTCCTCGGCCACGGGGGCGGAGCGCTCGGCTGCGGGTGCCGACGCGTGGGCGGCGACCTCGTCGGGCTCGAGCTCGGCCAGCACCCGCACCTGCTGCTCGGTCGCGCCCAGCACCAGCACGCGGCCGGCGACCGAGATGACCGCGACCTGCGAGCCGCGGCTGATCGACTGCCGGTGCAGGACCTGCACGACGGCGTCGCTGCGGCCCTGGAAGCGCTTGTTGGCGAGCCGTGCGATCAGCAGCAGCAGACCGACGACGACGGCCAGCGACACGACCATCCGGATGGCGAGCTCCCCCATGAGCCGACCTCAGCCTGCGGTCGAGTCGTCGAGGATCTCGGTCACGCGCAGCCCGAAGTCCTCGTCGACGACGACGACCTCGCCGCGAGCGATCAGACGCCCGTTGACGAGCAGGTCGGCGGGGCTGCCGGCGGCCCGGTCGAGGGCGAGGACGGCACCAGGGGCGAGCGCGAGCAGGTCGCGCACCGCCATCCGGGTGCGACCCAGCTCGACGGTCACCTCCATCTCGACGCCGTGCAGCATCTCGATGCCGCGGCGGCCGTCGATGGTGCGGACGTTGTCGAAGCCCGACGGCGCGGGCGTGGCAGGCAGGGCGGGCAGCGGCTGGCCGGCGAGACCGTCGGCACCGGTGACCGGCGCCGTGGTCGCGACCGCCGCTGCGGACGATGTCGGCGTGCCGGCCACCGCGGCCAGCGTGGTGTCCGGCACCAGCACCGCGGCGGCGATCTGGCTGCCGAGGAGCGGGACGGCGGTGAAGTCGCCGCCGAGGTCGTCGATGAGCAGGTCGAGGTCGACCTGGCGGGCCACCTGGGCCGAGGCGCCGAGCGCGACGGCCGCGGCATCGAGGGCGGGCTGGACCGCCGAGGCCAGGTCGAGGCCGCCCAGCGGGCTGGCGGCCAGGGCGTCGGTGAGCTCCTGCCCGACGAGGATCGCGATCCGACCGGTGACGGCCCCGGTCAGGTCGGCGACGACCGACGAGGCGAAGATCCGGGTCACGTGCTCGGTGCCCGGCTGCGGGTCGCCGGGGGACAGCTCCTCGGACGACGGCAGCACGCTGGCGGCTGCGACGGCGGCGGCGATCGCGGCGGCGTACTCGCCCTCGGAGCGGGCGGGATCGATCGGGACGGCGGTCATGGCTTCTCCTGCGGGGTGGCGACGATCAGCGCCGCGAGCCGGGCGCCCTGGGTGCCGGCGGTGGCGTGGGCGAAGGTGGTGTCGTCGACGGTGACGTCGAGCGGTGCGGACGCGGGGTGGCCGAGGCGGAGCACGTCGCCGACCTGCAGGCCGCTGAGGGTGGCCGGGTCGAGGAGGGTCTCGCGGAAGCGGATCTGCACCTCGACCGGCACATCCTCGAACGACGCGTGGAGCAGCTGGGCGGCCTCGGCCCGCTGGGCGCGCTCGCGGTTGGACACCGGCGCCGGCGCGGCCGCGGCGGCGAGGTGCGGGTGCAGTCCGCTGAACGGCAGGCACACCGACATCCGGTGCGGACGGTCGTCGATGCGCAGCTCGAGCTCGATCACGACCATCACGTCGGCGACGCCCGCGACCTGGGCGAACTGCGGGCTGTACTCCACCCCGGTCACCTGCGGGTCCAGGGCGACGATCGCCGCCAGCGAGTAGCGCATCTCGCTCAGCAGCCGGCCGACCAGGCCCTTGATGACGCCGCTCTCGATCTCGGTCAGCGGGCGCTGCGGCTGGGCTGCCTGGCCGGGGCCGCCGAGCATGTGGTCGACGCACGACATCACGGCATCGAGCGGCAGGTCGAGCACCCCGCGGCCCGGCATCGGGTCGGTGGTGAAGAGCGTGAGGTAGGTTGTGGAGCCGAGCGAGTCGACGTACTCCGCGTAGGAGCGCTGGTCGATCTTGCCGAGCGTGACCGAGCAGACGCTGCGCAGCGCGGAGGTGAAGACCGTCGTCGCCTGGCGGGCGAAGCCGTCGAAGCCCAGCTGCAGGATGCGCTGGTGCTCGCGCGAGAGCTGGATCGGGCGCCGGAAGTCGTAGGCCGCAGCCTCGCCGGTGCTCTTGCGGCGCGACCGCGTGCCCGAGGACCCACGACGGGGATCGGCGAACGACGGCTGCGGCAGGCTCACGAGGGCCGTATCGGCCTCCGTGGCGCTCACCTGAGCAGATGGCTGTGAAATTGTGCTCGCGGGGATCGGTCCCCGCCCGGGTCACTGGGTGACGAACTGGGTGAAGTACACCCCCATCACGTCACCGTGGTAGGCCTCCTCGAGCTCGTGCTCGAGCTCCTTCTTCAGCTCCGTGCGCTCCTTGGCCGTCGCGAGCTCGCTCATCTCGCGGCCGCTGAAGAGCTCGATCGTGGCGTCGAGGGCCTTGCTGCCGTCGGCCTCGTGGGCGCTCGTGGTCAGCTGCAGTGCGATGCCGATGCGCAGGTAGTGGCCCGCGGCGAGGTTGACCTGCACCGGCTCGAGGGTGACGACCTCACCCGGCTCGGGCGGCCCGGGGGGCGCCTTCGGCTTGAGCATGAACCAGTACGCCGCGCCCGCGACCACGAGCACGAGGGCGACGATGATGATCAGCTTCTTCTTCGACTTCGCCTTCGCCGGGGCGGCTGTGTCGGTCGTGGGGGTGGCGGTCGCCGTGCTCATGGGTGAGCTCCTTCCGCGTGGGCGTTCTCGGTGTCGGTCTCGGTCTCGGTGGTGGGGGTCTGCGTGTCGGTGTCGGTGTCGGTGTGACTGCCGGTGTCGGCCGGCTTCTCCTGGCCCGCGGCCTCCGGCAGCAGCTGCGCGGTCTCGGCCGCGACGGAGGAGAGCACGACGATGTCGACGCGCTTGTTGATCGCCTGGGAGCCGGGCTCGGAGGGGTCCATCAGCGGCTTCACGTGGCCGAAGGCGGCCAGTCGGAGCCGGTCGGCCGGGATCGTGAAGACCTCGTTGAGCCGGCGCAGCACCGTCAGCGCCCGGGCCGCGGAGAGGTCCCAGTCGGTGGCGTAGTACTTCGGCTTCACCGGCACCTGGTTGGTGTGGCCGTCGATCTCCAGCGGGTCACTGATCTCGCGCAGCACCGGAGCGAGGGTGTCGACGACCTCGCGTCCGCGCTCGGTCAGGGTCGCGACGTCGGCCTCGAAGACCACGTGGCGGCTGACCAGGCTGACGACCAGGCCGCGCTCGTCGTACGACGTCTTGACGTCGCGCTCGAGTCCGCGCGCCTCGAGGGCGGCCATCAGCGCGTCGCGGACCTCGTCGAGGCGCTTCACCTCGGCCTCGGCCTCGCTGTAGGCCCGCTCGCGCTGGAGCCGGTTGACCTTGTCCACGGCCTGCGACACCAGGAGCTGGTCCTCCGGGCTCATGCCGGAGGTGCTGATCTGCGGACCGACCGGCCCGAGCGGCTCCTCGCCCGGCTGGTCGTGGATCGACTGGTTGCCCTCGAGGATGGAGTCGGACTCGCCGAAGCCTGCGGCCAGGCCCTCCTTGAGAGCGGCGAACTTCTTCTGGTCCACGGAGCTCATCGCGAACATCACGATGAACAGCACCATCAGCAGCGTGACCATGTCGGCGTAGGTGACCAGCCAGCGCTCGTGGTTCTCGTGCTCCTCGTGCTCCTCGTGCTTGGGCCGTCTTCGAGCCCCGTTGGGGGTCGACACGTCAGGCCGCCTCGGCCGTGGGCTGCTGCTCGGCGGGCAGGAGCGAGGTCAGCTTCTGGGCGATGACACGCGGGTTGGAGCCGGCCTGGATCGCCGCGATGCCCTCGATGATCAGGTCCATCCGAGCCGCCTCCAGCTCGCTGAGCCGCTTGAGCCGGCTGGCGATCGGCAGCCAGATCACGTTGGCGGACATGACCCCCCACAGGGTGGCGATGAAGGCGGCGGCGATCAGGTGGCCCAGCTCCTCGGGCTGGGCGAGGTTCTCCAGCACGTGCACCAGGCCCATGACGGTGCCGATGATCCCGATGGTCGGGGCGTAGGCGCCGGCATCGGCGAAGAACTTCGCCGCCTGCTTGTCGGCCTTGCGCATCGCGGCGACCTCGGCCTCGAGGATGTCGCGCACCTCGTCGGGGTCGGTGCCGTCGACGGCCATCGTGACGCCCTTGACGAGGAACGGGTCCTCCATGTCGCGCACCATGTCCTCGAGCGCGAGCAGGCCCTCGCGACGGGCCTTCTCGGCCAGGCTGACGACCTGCGGCACGACCGCGCCGGCGGGTTGGACGCCGCCGGTGAAGGCCGTCTTGAGGGCGCCGATCGAGTGCTTGAAGTCCGCCATCGTGCCGCCGGCCATGCTGATCAGGATCGTGGTGCCGAAGACGAGCATCATGGCGGGCACGTTGAGCAGCGAGGCGGGGTTGCCACCCTCCATCACGTTGGCGGCGACGATGACCGCCATGCCGACGCCGATGCCGACCGGGGTTGCGATGTCCATCAGTGCTGCTCCTCGCTGTGGGGGCCGGAGTAGGCGGCGGCCTGGGGGCCCGCGGGGTGGGCGCGGGTGGGCACCTCGGTGCTGAGGAGCCGGGCGGCGAGCCCCGACTGAGGGAGGTCGGGACCCGCCGGGTCGTGGCGCGTCGACTCCGGGCTCGTCGGGCCGGGGCTCGACGGCGGCGGCGTCACGACGCTGAGCGTCGGTCGGACGGCGGTCCGTGGCCGGTCGGTGGAGATGAAGTCCTCCGGTGAGACCTGCACGTAGCTGCTCAACGCGACGACCTCGGCGCGGTGCGCGCGGATCACGGCGATCACCGTCGACATCGACTCGGCGACGACGTACTTCGAGCCGTCGACGAGCGTGATGATGGTGTCCGGCGTGCTGTCGATGCGCTCGATCAGGTCGGAGTTCAGGGCGAACACCGAGCCCGAGAGACGGGTCAACGAGATCATGGGCGGGCACCATCCTTAGTGCGGTGGAGCGACGACCGTCCGTGGTCGTCCCCGAGTTGATCGGCGTCGTCGTGCCGGACCTGAGGATTCACCGGCACCGATCGCCGGCACCGACCGCCGCCTCGCCGTCCTCACGACGCACCGCGGCCGGCCACCCC
>WLIH01000022.1 GCA_009702305.1 Actinomycetota bacterium
AGCGTCCAGGTCGAGGCCGGGCTCTTCGTGTGCGGCGACCACCGCGACACCGCCTCCATCCAGGGGGCTCTGGTGAGCGGGCACCGCGCTGCCGGCGCCGTCGTGGCCCACCTCGCGTGACACCGGCCACCGCCTTCGCGCTGGCGACCTGCGCGCACCTCGGCTTCCAGCTGAGCGTGACCGCGCTGGTCTACCCGGCACTGGCCCGGGTCGGCCCGGAGGGCTGGCCGATCGCCCACGTGCGCCACAGCCGCTCGATCACCCCGCTCGTCGTCGCGACGTACGCCGCCCTCGTCGTCACCGGCGGCGCCGTGCTGCTCGACCGCCCCTCCCCGGCGTCGGCGCTCGGACTCGTCGCCGCGGCCGCGACCATCGCCGTCACGGCGCTCTGGGCCGCGCCCACCCATGGTCGGCTCACCCGTGCCGAGCCCGACCTGCTGCGCCGACTGCTGCTGGCCGACCGGGTGCGGGCGGCGCTGGCGGTGGTGGCGGCCGTCGCCGCGGTCGGCGGCGTGCCGGCCGGCTGAACCGATCAGGGAGCGAGTCGCTCGGTCGTCCAGACCTCCCCGGCTCGCCGGTAGACCAGCCGGTCGTGCATCCGCCCCGGCCGCCCCTGCCAGAACTCCACCGTCTCCGGCCGCACGAGGTAGCCGCCCCACTCCTCGGGCACCGGCACGTCCTGCCCGTCGTAGCGCGCCTCGACGGCGTCGTACGACGCCGCGAGCTCGGCGCGGTCGGCGACCACGCTCGACTGGTGCGAGGCCCAGGCGCCGAGCTGCGAGCGCCGTGGACGCACCGCGAAGTAGTCGGCCACGGCCTGGCGCGAGAGCAGGGACACCGTGCCGTCGACCCGCACCTGGCGCTCGAGCGGGTGCCACGGGAACAGCAACGCGCACCGCGGGTTGGCGGCGAGCTCGGCGCCCTTGCGCGAGGCGGTGTTCGTGAAGAAGACGAAGCCGTCGCCGGAGACGCCCTTGAGCAGCACGAAGCGCGACGAGGGCACGCCGTCGGGGGTGGCGGTCGCCACCACCATCGCGTTGGGCTCGTGGACGCCGGCCGCGCGTGCCTCCTCGAACCACCTGCCGAACATGGTGATCGGGTCGGCCGCGAGGTCGCCCTCGACGAGCCCGGAGCGCGAGTAGTCCTCCCGCAGCGAGCGGAGGTCGAGGTCCGCGGATCCGGCGGCGACACGGTCAGCGGGCTCGGCCATGGTCCGACAGTAGGACACCACCCGTGCACATCCCGGGGCAGAGGTGCAGAATGCCCGGGGCGCCCACACCCGGGAGCCCTGCGGTGCGTCGCACCGAACCCCCGACGTACACCTGACGAAGGAGTCGCACGCCCATGACCGAGGTACACCACGGACTGGAGGGCGTCGTCGCCTTCGAGACAGAGATCGCCGAGCCCGACAAGGAGGGCTCAGCGCTTCGCTACCGCGGTGTCGACATCGAGGACATCGTCGGGCGCGTGCCGTTCGAGAACGTCTGGGGCCTGCTGATCGACGGCACCTACGACCCCGGCCTGGCGCCGGCCGAGCCGTACAACCTCCCCGTCCACACCGGCGACGTCCGCGTCGACGTGCAGGCCGCGGTCGCGATGCTCGCGCCGGCCTTCGGCTTCGGGCAGACCTACGACATCACCGACGAGCAGGCCCGTGAAGACATCGGTCGCCTCGCCGTCATGGTCCTCTCGTACGCCGCCCAGTCGGCGCGCGGCCTGACCCAGGCCGTCGTCCCGCAGCGCGCGGTCGACGAGGGCAAGACCCTCGCCGAGAAGTTCCTGATCCGCTGGAAGGGCGAGGCCGACCCGAAGCACGCCCACGCCATCGACGCCTACTGGAGCAGCGCGGCCGAGCACGGCATGAACGCCTCCACCTTCACCGCGCGGGTGATCACCTCCACGGGTGCCGACGTCGCGGCCGCCTTCTCCGGCGCCATCGGCGCGATGAGCGGTCCGCTGCACGGCGGCGCCCCGGCCCGCGTGCTCACGATGATCGAGGAGGTCGAGAAGTCCGGCGACGCGACGGCCTACGTCAAGGGCCTGCTCGACTCCGGCGAGCGCCTGATGGGCTTCGGTCACCGCGTCTACCGTGCCGAGGATCCCCGCGCCCGCGTGCTGCGCCGCACCGCGAAGGAGCTCGACGCGCCCCGGTACGCCGTCGCGGAGGCACTGGAGCAGGCCGCACTGAAGGAGCTGCGCGAGCGCCGTCCCGACCGCGTGCTCGAGACCAACGTGGAGTTCTGGGCCGCCATCGTGCTCGACTTCGCCGAGGTGCCGGCCAACATGTTCACCTCGATGTTCACCTGCGCGCGCACCGGCGGCTGGTCGGCCCACATCCTCGAGCAGAAGCGCACCGGCCGCCTGATCCGCCCCTCGGCGATCTACACCGGTCCGGCCGCACGCAGCGCCGACCAGGTCGACGGGTGGAAGGCCGAGTGGGCGGGCTGAGCTCCTTCGCCGACCGCTCCGCGATCGTCACCGGGGCGGGCTCGGGCATCGGGCTCGCCCTGAGCCACGCCCTGGCCCGCGCCGGTGCCCACGTCGTCTGCGCGGACCTGGACGGCGACGCTGCAGCAGCGACGGCGTCGTCCGCGACCGGATCGGGGTCGGCACGCGCTGTCCGTCTCGACGTCACCGACGCCGCGGCGTTCCAGGCGATCGTCGACGGCGTCGTCGCCGAGCACGGCCGCCTCGACCTGCTCTTCAACAACGCCGGCATCACCTTCGGCGGCGAGACCGAGGAGCTCTCGCTGGCCCAGTGGGACGCGATCATCGACGTCAACATCCGCGGCGTCGTGCACGGCGTCGCGGCGGCCTACCCCCTGATGGTGCGCCAGGGCGCCGACGGCGGCCGGGGCGGCCAGATCGTCAACACCGCCTCGATGGGCGGCCTGATGGCAGCCGGGCTGATCACCAGCTACGTCATGACCAAGCACGCCGTCGTCGGGCTCTCGCTCGCCCTGCGCTCCGAGGCCGCCGGCAAGGGCGTCGGGGTCACGGTCGTCTGCCCGTCGGCGGTCGAGACGCCGATCCTCGACAAGGGACACCTCGGCCGCTTCCACGGCCGCGACTACTACCTCAAGGGCCAAGGAATCCGGCGACCGCTCGAGGCCGCCGTCTTCGCCGACCAGGTGCTGGCCGCCGTCGCCGCCGACCGCGCCATGCTCGTCACGCCGCGCACCGCGCGGATCGCGTGGCGGATCGGCCGGTTCGCGCCCGGCTTCACCCAGCGCGCCTCGATCCGCTTCGTCGACAAGCAGCGGGGCCTGCAGGCCGACCGGGCCGCCCAGACCCGCTGACGTCATACGGACGCGACGAGCGGACGTCCCGTCCGTATGACGTCCCGCCGGGTCAGGGCCTGACGAGCCGGTCGACGAACCAGCTGGTGAGGCCGAATCCTGCACGCCGGCTCAGCGACATGTGCACGTGGTTGCGGTGGCGCAGCGTCGCCGAGCACTTCTTGCGACTCGGGCACGACGAGCTCAGGTAGGGCTTCGGCTCGAAGCCGTCCCACGCGGCGTACATGTGGTCGTCCCAGATGAGGTACATGATCCCCATCCGGCGCGCCCATACGTCGCTCTCGTCGCCGCGGTCGGCGAGGATCCGGTCGAAGAACCGGTCCACGGCGCGACGACCCGTCCGGCTCGCGGCACTGACCATCCAGTCGAAGGCGCGACCCTCCTGGTGCTCGGAGGTGCCCGCGTCGCAGTGCTCCCCGATCCGGCCGAAACCGCCGCCGTAGGTCGTCACGATCCAGTGACCGAGGAACGCGGTGCCGGGCTTCGCCCGGGGCGAGCACCTCGACTCGGGAGCGTACGACGCGTAGTCCTCGAGCGGTTCGGCGTGCGCCGCCACCGTCGTTGAGAGCAGCATCGCGGCTGCCAGCAGCGGCGCCAGGGCGCGCAGGATCCGTCGTGCCGTCATATGGGTTCCCTCCCCGAAGAGTGACCGGACGACGGTAGGTCGGGCGTGGCGACGGCACGCGGCGAACCGGCTAGCGTGGCCCGGATGGACAACGAGGACGACCCGATCGGGCAGGCCGCCGTCGCGCTGTGGGACGCCGAGGCGGCGGCGTTCGACGATCCTCCCGACCACGGCCTGCGCGACCCGGCGGTGCGAGCCGCCTGGCGCGACCTGCTGCTGTCGCTGCTGCCGCCGGCACCGGCACGCGTCGCGGACCTGGGCTGTGGCACCGGCTCCCTGGCACTGCTGCTCGCCGAGGAGGGCTACGCGGTCGACGGGGTCGACCTCTCGCCGCAGATGATCCTGCGGGCCGAGGCCAAGGCCGGCCACGTCGCGACCTTCACCCGCGGCGACGCCTGGCAGGTGCCGCTCGAGGCCGAGCACTACGACGTGGTGCTGTGCCGCCACGTGCTGTGGGCGCTGCCGGATGCGACCGAGGCCGTACGCCGCTGGGACCGGCTGCTGCGACCCGGCGGCACGATGGTGCTGGTCGAGGGGTCCTGGAGCACCGGGGCCGGGCTCACCGGTGCGCAGACCCTGGACGCCGTGACGGCGGCGGGTCGTCGCGGCGAGCTCCTGCCGCTGCCGGATCCCGCCCTGTGGGGGCGGGCGATCGACGACGAGCGCTACGCCGTGACGAGCAGCTCGCGGGTGGCGTCGGCCGGCTGAGTGCCGTCGAAGAGCTCGAAGCGCCACTGACCGCGGTGGCGACGCAGGATGCCGGAGATCCGGAACGGCACGTGCTCCATCAGTCCGACCTCGTAGGACATGACCGCGCGCACCTCGGCGACGAACCACAGCACGTCGCCGTGGCGCCGGGCCCACGTGTCGCGGACGTCCCACCCGATCGTGTAGGCCTCCTCGAACATCTCCGCGAGGAACGACCGCAGGTCGTCGGCGCCGTGCGCGTGCTCGACCAGGTCGTCGCCGTAGAAGGCACCCTCGGGCGAGAAGCACGCCACCGCGGCATCGACGTCGCGGTCACGGAAGGCGTCGTCGAGACGTCGGATCGCGTCGAGGACGACCTGGTGGGTGTCCGGGGACTGGCGGAGGTTCTTCACGCACCCCTAACGACGCTGGGTGCGCGCGAGATACGCCCGACCTCGCGGCGAGATCTCGTAGCCGACCTCGAAGCTGCGCGTCAGGCCGAGGTTCTTGAGCTTGCGCACGTCGATCTTGAACGGGTCCCGCTCACGTCCGAGCTCGGCCGCCAGGTCGGGCGCCCGGCGCCGCGGATGGGCGTCGATGATCGCCAGTGTCGCCATCGTCCACGGGCCGTGCGAGCTGGCCCGGTCGAGACGCGCGAGGCGCGTGTCGAGGTCGGCGACGTCGGCCTCGCTCAGGTCGGCGGACTCGCGCAGCGCGACCCGGGGGTCCGGGCCGTCCCAGGCCAACGTGATCCGGTACGTCGTCAGGGTCACGTCCGGCGCCAGCCGCAACCGGAGCCGGTCGGCGTCGGGGTGTCCGGCCAGGGCGGCGTCGGCGTCGGTGATCGAGGCGGGATCGACCACCTCGACCGCGTCGACGCGGATCACGCCCGCGGCGGTGCGGAAGCGCGACCCCGGCTGCACGTCGGGCTTGCGCCAGCGCCGGAAGGCGAGGCTGAGCGATCCGTCGGCGACACCGAGGGCGACCTTGGGCGGCAGGAGCACCCGTCCATCCTGTCAGGCGCGCTCGGCCGGCGGCGTCAGCGAGCGAGCGAAGCAGCGCGACTCGGGCTGGTCGCGGTAGTAGCCGAAGCCGGGCACCGGCGTGTAGCCCGCCGAGACGTAGAGCGCGATCGCCTCCGGCTGGGCGGTGCCCGTCTCGAGCACGAGCGAGCGGGCGCCCGACGCGGCCGCGGTGCGCTCGAGGTGAGCCAGCATCCGGCGGGCCAGGCCGCGGCGCTGGGCCGGCGGGGCGACGTACATCCGCTTGATCTCGGCGCTCTCGGTGCTGCCGAAGGCCTCGACGGTCGAGCGGCGCCAGGCGCCGGTCGCCACCGGATGGCCGGCGAGGTAGCCGACGAAGAAGCTGCCCGAGGGCGGCTCGAACATCAGGGGGTCGAGCGGCGTCTCGTCGCGGCTGCCGTAGCGCGCGACGTACTCCTCCTGCACCTGCTCGATGAGCAGGGCGGCATCGGGATGGCCGTAGCCGACCCGGACGATCTCGAAGTCCCCGGCAGCCCCCGGGTCAGGCGAGCGTGCTCCCGCAGCCGTCACAGAACTTGGCGTCCTCGTCGTTGCGCACGCCGCAGCCGCGGCAGTACGGGCCTCCGGCGCCCGGCGCCCGGGCGGCTCCGTCGTCGACCGTGCGGCCGACGCCCATGATGCCCTCACCATCGGACAGGTAGGCAGCGGACCGCTTGAGCGTGGGCATCGTCTCGCCGGCGACGTAGCGCGACTGGGCGCCCAGGAAGCCGATGTTGAGCGCCATCAACCCGATGCCGATCAGCGGGAGACCGCCGATGAAGGCCACGATCCGCACCCCCTCGGGCTCGAACACGTCGCTGGCGAACACCCCCGTGACTCCCCAGCCGAAGACGACGATCCCGACCGGGAGCAGGACCGCCCCGATCACGCGGAAGGTCGTCCGCGTCGTACTCGTCGCGGGCAGCTCGGGCTCGGTCACAGGGTCTCCTCGGCGGGGGTCGGTGTCTCAGGCGGATCGGTCGTCCCTACCCGCTCCGGGCCCGGCTGACACAATGACGCGGTGGACGACGCCCTCCGGATCCCCGCCGACCTGCTGCCTGCCGACGGCCGCTTCGGCTCCGGTCCCTCGCGCGTCGCGGTCGCCGCGCTCGACGCCCTCGCCTCGACCGGCACCGCCCTGATGGGCACCTCCCACCGTCAGGCCCCGGTCAAGCACCTGGTCGGCGAGGTCCGGGCCCGGCTGGGCGAGCTGTTCTCCCTGCCTGCCGGCTACGAGGTGCTCTGGGGTCTGGGTGGGTCGACGACGTTCTGGGACATCGCGACCTACGGCCTGATCCGCAAGCGGAGCCAGCACCTCACCTTCGGCGAGTTCGGGGCGAAGTTCGCCACGGCCGCCGATCAGGCGCCCTGGTTGGCGACACCGTCGGTCCGCAGCGCAGCTCCCGGCTCGAGCACCACCCCGCTCGCCGAGAGCGGAGTCGACGTGTATGCCTGGCCGCACAACGAGACCTCGACCGGTGTGATGACCTCAGTGGTCCGCCCCGACGGGATCGACCCCGACGCGCTGGTGGTGATCGACGCGACCTCGGCCGCAGGCGGGCTGCCGGTCGACGTGGCCGAGACCGACGTCTACTACTTCGCTCCCCAGAAGGGCTTCGCCTCCGACGGCGGGCTGTGGTTCGCCCTGGCCTCGCCGGCCGCGATCGAGCGGATCGCCGCGATCGACGCCAGCGGCCGCCACGTGCCGGCGTCGCTGTCGCTGGCCACCGCCGTCGAGCAGTCGCGAGCCGACCAGACCTACAACACGCCCGCGCTCGCGACGCTGTTCCTGATGCACCACCAGCTCGGCTGGATGCTCGAGCACGGTGGCCTCGCCGCCATGGTGGCGCGCACGAGCGAGTCGTCGCGCACGCTCTACGACTGGGCCGAGGCGAGCGCCTTCGCCACGCCGTACGTCGCCGATCCCGCCGACCGCTCGCTGGTGGTCGGCACCATCGACTTCGCCACCAAGGGTCCGGACGCGGTCGACGCCGCCGCGCTCGCCGCCGTGCTGCGCGCCAACGGCGTCGTCGACACCGAGCCCTACCGCAAGCTCGGGCGCAACCAGCTGCGCGTCGGGATGTTCCCCTCGGTCGAGCCGGCCGACGTCGCCGCCCTCACCGCCTGCATCGACTGGGTCATCGCGCACCGCTGACCCGTCGCATGCACCCCACGTGAGTCGGCGCTAGTTTCCGCTGCTCGCGGCACACTAGCGCCGACTCACCGCCCGCTGGCGGGAAAGTTGCGCCGGGTCACGCCTTGAGGAGACGGAGCGTGGCGCGCTCGAGGGCGGCCTGACGCTGGTCGGGGGTGTCGTAGCGGCGCCGGGTGGTGCCGCGGATCGTCCGGCCCTGCTCGTAGGCCTCGATGACGCGCGGGTCGACGTACGACGACCGGGCCAGCGTCGGGGTGTTGCCGAGGAACGACGCCACCTCCTTCATCGCCCCCGAGACCGCGCGCTTGCGCGAGGCCGCCGTGCCACCGGGCTCCGGGGTCTCGGCGAACGCGGCGGCGGCCAGAACGGTCGCGTGCCAGGTGCGGAAGTCCTTGGCGGTCGCCTCCAGCCCGGTCGACTCGCGCACGTAGGCGTTGACGAGGTCGGGCAGCACCGAGCGCCAGGAGCGCCCGTCCTGGTAGGACAGCAGCCGCAGGTCCTGGCCGCGCCGGCGACGCATCACGTCGATCGCCTCGATCACGACCCGATCGTCGATCTCGATCACGTGCTCCACCCCGGACTTGCCGACGAAGGCGAAGACCAGCCGGTCCTGGCGCCGCCGGACGTGGCGCCGCTCGAGGGTGGTCAGCCCGAAGGAGCCGTTCTCGTCGGCGTAGACGTCGTTGCCGATGCGGAAGTAGCCCAGGTCCAGCAGGCGTACGGCGGCCGCACATGCCCGCTCCAGCGGCATCCCCTCGCGGCCCAGATCGGTCAGCACGAGCTCGCGCGCCCGGGTCAACGCCTTGCCGAACTCCAGCATCCGCTCGAATTTCTCGGCGTCGCGGCGGGTGCGCCAATCGGGGTGGTAGAGGTACTGACGCCGGCCCGCGTCGTCGGTGCCGACCGCCTGCAGGTGACCGTGGGCGTACGGCGTCACCCACACCTCCCGCCAGGCGGGCGGGATGACGAGGTCGCGGACCCGCTGCGCGTCGTCCTCGCCCAACCGCTCGCCGCGCTCGTCGAGGTACACGAACCCACGGCCCGCACGGCGCCGCGTCCAGCCCGGCTGGTCGGGCGAGGTCCTGCGCAGCCGCACCATGGCGCGACACTAGCCAGATCGTGCTGGTCGACGCCTCACCCCACCGAGGGTCAGCGTGGGCGCAGCGAGCGCAGCAGCACCGCGACGACGACCAGCCACGCAGCCCCGCCGATCAGCCACGGCCACGGCGTGCTGTCGAGGTCCGGCGACACCTCCGGTGCGTCGGAGGCGTCGGGTGAGAGGTCGGGCGAGCTCGTCGGCTTGGGCGGATCGGGCGCACCGGCCAGCTCGGCGCGCAGCGCGCGGTCCAGGGGCAGCTCGAGGACCGGTGAGTACTGACCCTCCGAGCTCAGGAAGACCCGCCCGCGATCGTCGACGGCCAGGCCCTCACCCTGCTGCTGGGCGGGCAGGTCGACGGTGGCGATCCGGGTCAGGTCGGGGAAGGAGTAGAACTCCGCGCTGGTGTAGCTGCGCACCACGAGGTGCCGCCCGTCGGGGAAGAAGGCACCGTCGGTGGCGATCGGCAGCACGTCGCCGATCGGCCGCAGCCGGTTGGGCCGCTGCTCCGAGAGCCGTGACGGCGCCTGGTAGAGCGTGCCGCCGAAGAAGGTCTTCGACGCGACGTAGACGCGGCCGGTGGTGGGATCGGTCATCAGGGTCTCGGCGTCCGTCGCGCCGTCGGGGTAGACGAGGTCGTACGTCGTGCCGGGCTCGTCGCGCCCCCCTCGACCCACGGGCACGCGGGTGATCGACACGGAGACGCGAGCCGCGGCGTTGTCGCCGATGTCGCCGACCCAGACCCGCCCGCGACCGGCCGGAGCGAGCGACTCCACATCGACCGGGCGCTCGCTCCACCGGGTCAGGCCGACCGTGCGACCCTGGCCGTCGACCACGAAGACCTGGCCGGTGTCGCCGGAGTCGTTGGTGGTGACGAAGAGTCCGTCGGCGACCACCAGCCCCGAGGACTCCACGATCGCCGGGTCCTGGAACGAGAAGACCTCGGAGCCGCTGTCGGCGGGGGCCGAGCTCAGACCGAGCACGAAGGGCACGGCGACCACGGCCGCCAGGAGGCGCTCAGGCATCGGCCGACTCCAGCAGTGCGGCCAGTCGCGGCGCGATCCCCCACTGCGCGACCAGGTCGTCGTACTCCTGCCGCACCCCGCCACCCCTCACGGGGCCACCGGAGCGCACGCAGCGCAGCAGGGTGTTGCGCGGGGTGTGCTGGCTCTCGACGAACTGCACCACGTCGACCCGGTAGCCCTGGATGCGCATCAGCGAGGCGCGCAGCCCGTCGGTCAGGGTGTCGGCCAGTCGCTCGCGCAGGATGCCGTGCCGGGTCAGCGCGGCGTACGGCGACGGGGTCGGCGTGCGCCGCAGCTGGGCCGCGATGTCGTGGTGGCAGCACGGCGCGGCGAGCACCAGCGGGGAGCCCCACTCGACGGCCCGAGCGAGCGCCTCGTCGGTCGCCGTGTCGCAGGCGTGCAGCGCGAGCACGACCTCGGGTGCCGGGTCGAGCCGGACCCCCGCGATGGTGCCGACGACGAACTCCGCGTCGATGCCGAGCTCGGCGGCGACGGCCGTGTTGTGCTCACGCGACTGCTCCTTCACGTCCGCGCCCGTGACCCGGACGTGCAGGCCGCGCACGCTGGTCAGGTAGCGCTGCGCGGCGAAGGTGAGGTAGGCGTTGCCGCACCCGAGATCGACGATCCGCAGCGGGTCGTCGGGCGTGCCTCGGCGCAGACCCTTGCCCATCGCGTCGGTGAGCGAGGAGTCGAGCAGACGCAGGAACTCCTCGACCTGGCGGTACTTCGCCTGGCGGCTCGGCTTGATCCGGCCCTGGGCGTCGGTGAGCCCGAGGGCCCGGAAGACCGGGTCGTCCTCCGGCAGCAGCCGCTCCTTGTCACGGTCGTGGCCGCGCTCGACGCCGACCGCCTCGGCCCGGTCGGAGGTGTGCAGCATCGCCTCGAGCCGCTTGGTCACCCGCACCTGGTGGGTCTGCGTGGTGGTGTCGACGTGCCAGTGGGCGAAGGGCTGGTCGAGGAGGTCGTCGACCGCGTCGCGCACGGCGGTCGAGCCCTCGGCGAGGAGGTGGTTGCTGGTGTGGGCCTGCGTGTCGTCGTAGGCCGTGACCTGCAGGTGACGGCCGGCCTTGAGGTCGACGTAGCGCAGCTCGACGCGGCGCCAGCGCGCCTGCTGACCCTTCTGCCGCCCGGACGCCACGGCGCGCACCAGCACCTCCGGGTCGAGCAGGTGGGCGCGCATCCGGGCGAGCACCCGCAGCAGCGGCTCGGCGGCCATCAGCGACCCGCCACCGACGCGATCACCACGAGCAGCAGCAGGGCGATCAGGGCGGCCGGGATGATCATCCGGCGCTGGCGGGGGCTCACGACGTGCCTTCCGGCAGACGCGAGGCGAGGAGCTCGGCGAGGTGCAGCGCGCGGACGCCGGCCAGGTCGTCGAGCTGCACCTTGCAGCTCATCCCGTCGGCCAGCACGATCGCGTCCGGGTGCGCGCGGACCGCCGGCAGCAGCTGGGTCTCGGCGACGGCGACCGAGACCTCGTAGTGGCCCTGCTCCACGCCGAAGTTGCCGGCCAGGCCGCAGCACCCGCCGACCTTGGTCACCGTGGCGCCGGCCCGCTCGAGCAACGCCGCGTCGGCCGCCCAGCCCAGCACCGAGGCCTGGTGGCAGTGCGGCTGAGCGACGATCTCGACGCCGCTCAGGTCGGGCAGCGGCAGGTCGAGGCGGGTCACCAGCTCGGCGAACGTCGACACTCCGGCCGCGACCCGCGCGGCTCGCGGGTCGTCGCAGAGCTCGACGCTGTCGGTGCGCAGCGCGGCCAGGCACGACGGCTCCAGGCCGATCACCGGCACGCCGGAGTCGACGTACGGCGCGAGGGTCGCGGCGGTGCGCGCCACGATCCGCTTCGCGGCGTCGAGCTGTCCGGTGGTGATCCACGTCAGGCCGCAGCACGCCTTCTCGTCGATCACGCGCACGCGCAGGCCGTGGGCCTCGAGGTAGCGGATCGCCGCCAACCCCGACTCCGGCAGGAAGTGGTCGGTGAAGGAGTCGGCCCAGATCCAGACGTCGGGAGTCTCCGGGTCGCGGGTGCGGGTCTGGCGACGCAGGCTGCGGGCGGCGAAGGTCGGAATCGAGCGCCGCTGGTCGATGCCGGCCGTGGCGCGGGCGAGCCGGGCGAGTGGCCCGGCCTTCATCGAGGCGTTGGCGAGACCCGCGACCGGGGCGGCGAGGCGCGCCCACATCGGCAGCCGGCCGAGCACGTAGTGGCTGCGCGGGCGCCGCTTGCCCTGATAGGTCTGGTGCAGCGACTCCGACTTGTAGGTCGCCATGTCGATGCCGGTCGGGCAGTCGCGGGCGCAGCCCTTGCAGGCCAGGCACAGGTCGAGCGCCTCGTGGACCGCCGGGTCGGCCAGCCCCTGGACGAGCGAGCCGTCGAGCGCCTCCTGCAGCACGCGCGCGCGGCCGCGGGTCGCGTCCTTCTCGTCGCGCGTCGCGGCGTACGACGGGCACATG
>WLIH01000220.1 GCA_009702305.1 Actinomycetota bacterium
AGGTGCTGCCGGCCTCCACGGTGTCGCCGACATCGGGCAGCGAGACGTAGACGATGTCGCCGAGCGCGTCCTGGGCGAAGTGGGTGATGCCGATCCGGACGGAGCCTTCGTGCTCACCGGGCACCCGGAGCCACTCGTGCTCGGCGGTGTACTTGAGGTCGTCGGGGTACACAGGAAATCTCCTCCGTTGGGGTCGGGGCAAGGCTACTGGCCCTCGTGCTTCCTAGCCGTCCTGGGGTTGGGCGTACTCCGGCTGCACGGGGTCGCGCACGCTCTCGATGTCGAGCGAGCTGAGCTCGTCGATCTGCACGTCGGCCCCCTCGCTCTCCAGCGTGACGCGCGGTCCCTCGAGGATCGAGATGCCGCCGCTCAGGGTGCCGGGCTCGCCGATCACGTCGACGACGTACGGCGCGGTGAGCAGCGTGCCGTCGACGACCACTCCCCCGACCGCGTCGGTGAACGAGCTCTGGGCGACGAGGCGGACCTGACCGTTGAACTGCATCGCCTCGGCACCGGCGTTGCGCAGCTCCTGGACCAGGTCGACGAGGACGTCGGCGCGCACGGTGCCGGTCTCCTCGGTGATCGTGATGCGGATGCCGGGTCCGGTGACCGGCACCAGACCGGCCAGGATGCTCAGCGTCTCGGCCTCTTGCTGCGCCTGGTCGAGGGCGGCCTGCTGGGCCCGGGTGTCGGACTCGAGGTCGGTGCGGGTGCGCTCGAGCCTGCTGATCTCGGTCTGGGCGCGGCGCGAGGTGCCGGCGAGGCCGTTGAGGACGTCGATCAGGTCCTGCTCGCGGTAGCCGGCGAAGCTGTCGTCGACCTCGTTGGTGCGCACCTGGACGATGGCCGCGAAGCCGACCAGTGCCAGCAGCACCGCTACCACGAGCTGACGCCGGGCCGGGCGCAGCAGCGCCCGCAGGAGTCGCTCGCGGCCGCTCATCGGCGTCGTCGGGGCGTCGTGCTCCTCGGCGACCTCCTCGGCGAGCTGGTCGGGCGCCGTCAGGTCGTCGTGCTCAGGCATGGAAGAGGTGCCGACGGATCGCGGCGACGTTGGAGAAGATCCGGATGCCGAGCACGACGATGACACCGGTCGAGAGCTGACCGCCGACGCCGAGCTTGTCGCCGAGCCACACGATCGACGCGGCGATGACGACGTTGCTCACGAACGACACGACGAACACCTTGTCGTCGAAGATGCCGTCGAGGTAGGCGCGCAGGCCGCCGAAGACGGCGTCGAGCGCTGCCACGACGGCGATCGGCAGGTAGGGCTCCAGCGACAGCGGCACGTCGGGCTGGAAGACCAGTCCGAGCACGATGCCGACGAGCAGTCCCAGCGCGGCGATCACGGCGTCGTCTCCTCGAGGTCGGGTCGCGGGACGTCGGAGGTGAGGATCTCCGTGTGCCGCAGCAGCTTGGTCGGTGCCGCGGGCAGCGCCACCGACTGCTCATTCTGCCGTGTCACCACCCAGCCGTACTGATTGGCCAGCGACGCGAACGCGACGCCGCTCTCGGTCGCGAGCAGGTCGGCCTGCAGCGTGCGGGTGTCGCCGATCGCCTCGACGACGTACGGCGCGGCCAAGGGACGCGAGTTGACGTTGATGACCGGCCCGGAGTTGCGGATGGTGGTGAGCACGGTGAGCCGCTGCCCGTTGATCGCGATCGCCTCCGCCCCGGCCTGCCACAGGCCGTTGACGAGCTTGCGCAGGTCGATGTCCTGGATGGACTCACCACCGGGGGGCGCGTCCGCGACCTCGATCCGCACCCCCTCGCCCTGGACCGGCAGATAGCCGGTGCGGATCTGGAGGCGGCGCAGCCGGCTCAGCGCGTCGACGGTGGTGTCGGTCAGCTGCGACAGGGCCGCGTCGGCGGCGGTGTCCTGATCGCGGACCCGCTCGATGCGGTCCTGCAGGCGCGACAGCGACGCACGCTCGTCGGTGATCTGGCGGATCAGGCTGGTGCGCCCCGCCTGGTCGAGGTCGGCGTCGGCCGAGGTCTGGATCGCCGCGGTCGTGACCAGCACCCCGAAGACGGCGACCACGACGGCGGCCGTGCGTCGCGGTCGCCGGCGCGACGGCGGCAGCTCACCGGGTGGACGGCGCTCGGCGACGTGGAGGTAGTCCTCGTCGAGGGACTGCTGCGTGATCAGGGTCAGCAGCGGCATCGTCACCCGCGGGGGCAGCGTGGAGGTGTCACCGCGCGCCGCCGTGCCGCGGCCGGGTCCTCGGGTCTCAGGCATCTGCCGTCGCCGTACGCCGGGGAGTGGACGCGAGGAGCTTGCGCACCTGCCAGGCGTAGAGGATGCCGGCCCACCAGTAGAGCCCGATGCCCCAGAAGGCGAACGCCCAGCCGAACACCTCCGCCAGCGTCGCGACCGTGCCCTCGCCGTCGCCCAACAGCAGGAGCGGGAAGGCGTAGAGCAGGTTGAAGGTCGCGGCCTTGCCGAGGAAGTGCACGGGCAGCGAGCTGTAGCCGCGGGTGCGCAGCATCGGCACCAGCCCCCACATGAGGGCGTCGCGCAGCGGCAGCGAGACCGCCATCCACCACGGGATGATGTCGCGCATCGCCAGCCCGACGACGACGGCGAGGATGTAGAGGCGGTCGGCGACCGGGTCGAGGATCTGGCCGACGACCGAGGTCTGGCCGAGCTTGCGCGCGAGCCAGCCGTCGAGGAAGTCGGTGAGGCCGGAGACCATCAGCAGCGCGAGTGCCCACCCGTCCGCCTCGGGGCCGAGGACCAGCCACAGGAAGAGCGGGACACCGGCCAGCCTGACTGCGCTGAGCAGGTTCGGGACGGTCCACACGCCGTAGGCGCGGGTCGGGTCTTCCGCCACTGGTGCCTGCTTGTCCTGTCCGGCCGATCGAGGGGGTGCCCGGACGTCGTCCCGGCACCGGTCACCTTAGCCGGGCTCAGGACATGGCACCCGACGCACTGGGGTCTTCGAGGTGCGCGGCGTCGCGGATCTCGCCGATCAGCTCCTCGATCACGTCCTCCAGGGTCGCCAGGCCGACGGTCGCACCCGAGGAGTCGACGACCCGCGCCATGTGGGCACCGCGGCGCTGGAGCTGCTCGAGGGCCTCGTGGAGCAGGTCGTCGGGCGCTACCGGAGCGAAGGGGCGGATCCACTTGTCCTCGATCGCCCGCTGCCTGCGGGTCTCGTCGGGCTCGAGCACGTCCTTGATGTGGAGGTAGCCGACGAGCTCGCCGTCATCGGCCTCGACCGGGAAGCGGCTGTAGCCGGTGGCCGCGCACAGCGCCTCGACGTCGGCGGCCGAGGATCCGCGGCGCACGGTGGTCAGCGACGCCGGCGGCATCACGACCGCGGCGACGGTCTTCTCGGTGAAGCCGAGCGCCCCGGCCAGGCGGTCGTACTCGTCGTCCTCGAGCAGGCCCTCGCCGCGCGACTCCTCGACGAGGGCTGCGACCTCCTCGCGGGTGAACGTCGAGCTGATCTCGTCCTTGGGCTCGACCCGCATCAGGCGCAGGGTCGCGTTGGCCACCGCGTTGAGGCTGACGATGATCGGGCGCAGCACGATGACGACGCCGAGCATCGGCGGGCCCAGCACCAGGGCGGAGCGCTCGGGGCCGGCGATGGCGATGTTCTTGGGCACCATCTCGCCGAGCACGACGTGGAGGAAGACCACGACCGCCAGGGCGATCGCGAAGGCGACCGGGTGCAGCAGGGCCTCCGGCACTCCGAGGTCCTCGAAGAGGGGCTCGATCAGGTGGGCGACGGCCGGCTCGCCGACGGCGCCGAGCCCGACCGAGCAGATGGTGATGCCGAGCTGGGCACCGGCGAGGACGAGCGAGACGTTCTCCATCGCCCGCAGGGTCGTGCGCGCCATCCGCGACCCGGCCTGGGCGCGCGGCTCGATCTGGCTGCGGCGCGCCGAGATGATCGCGAACTCGGCGCCCACGAAGAACGCGTTGAGTGCGAGCAGCAGGACGGCGACGGCGAGGGCGGTGGTGTCGCTCATCGGGTCGCCCCCTGCTCGGATCCGGGTCGATCGGCGCGTCGGGTCGCGGTCGAGGCGGGCTCGACCCCGCGCTGCTCCGGGGTGAGCTGCTCCCGGTCGAGCACTCGCAGCGCCAGGCGGTCGATGCGCAGTCCTTCCATGTGTTCGACGGTGAGCACCGCCAGCCGCTCGCGCACCGTGTCGTGCTCGGAGTGGTCGGGCACCGGCACCTCGGCGATGTCGCCGCTGACCGGCACCCGGCCGAGCACCCGCAGCACCAGGCCGGCGATCGTGTCGTAGTCCTCGTTCTCCGGGAGCTCGATGCCGGTGAAGTCCTCGACCTCGTCGGGACGCAGCAGGCCCGAGAGCGACCAGGAGCCGTCGCGACGCTGGCGGGCGCGCGCACCGAGGCGGTCGTGCTCGTCGGAGATGTCACCGACGATCTCCTCGATGACGTCCTCGAGGGTCACGATGCCGGCGTGGCCGCCGTACTCGTCGAGGACGATCGCCATCTGGAAGCCGTCCTCGCGCAGCAGGGCGAGCAGCGGGTCCAGGCGCATCGAGTCCGGCACGATGATCGGCTTGGCCATCAGATGCTTGACCTTGGTCGTCGAGCGCTCGTGCAGCGGCAGCGCCACGGCGTTCTTGACGTGGACGGTGCCGACGACCTGGTCCTCCGCGTCGAGCACGGGGAAGCGGGAGTGCCCGCTGCTGCGGGTCAGCTCGATGACCGCCGACGCGCGGTCGTTGGCCTCCAGCGAGAGTGTGCGCACCCGTGGCGTCATGATCTCGCCGGCGTTGCGGGTGCCGAACTCCACGGAGCGCTCCATCAGCTCGGCGGTGTCGGCGTCGAGGGTGCCCTCGTCGGCGGAGCGCTGGATCAGCGACGCGAGCTCGGCCGAGCTCCGCGCCGAGCGCAGCTCCTCCTGCGGCTCGACGCCGAGGCGGCGCACCAGCGCGTTGGCGGAGCCGTTGAGGAAGCGGATCGGCACCTTGTTGAACGCCGTGAACCAGCGCATCGGGCGCTGCGTGGCCCGGGCGGTCTCCAGCGGCCGGGCGATCGCGAGGTTCTTGGGCACCAGCTCACCGAAGAGCATCGTCAGGATCGTGCTGAGCACGAGGCCGATCGCGAGCGCCAGCGGACTGACCGCGCCGTCCGGCACCCCCGCAGCGCTGAGCGGGTCCTCGATCAGGTCGGAGATCGCGGGCTCGGCCAGGAATCCGATCGCGAGGTTGGTGACCGTGATCCCGACCTGGGCGCCGGAGAGCTGCGTCGAGAGCGACTTGAGCGCGGCCTGGACGCCGATGGCGCCGGCGTCACCGGCGGCGGCCGCCTGGTCCACCTTGTTGCGGTCGACCGTCACCAGCGAGAACTCCGCGGCGACGAAGACACCGCAGGCGATGATCAGGAAGAGCGCGGCGGCCAGCAGCAACCACGCAGTCATGCGAGCTCTCCCCCCTCGGTGCGGGCGGAGAGCGGGCTACTTCGGGGGCCGTCCATGGGGGGAGGTCAGGGTCCTTTGCGATGAGGGCCGGTGGCCCCCGCATCGTAGCGTCAACGCCAACCTCTCA
>WLIH01000221.1 GCA_009702305.1 Actinomycetota bacterium
ATGCTGGCAGCCGACCCGCGGCCCGACGAGATCCCCGAGGACATCTGAGCCCGATGAACCTGCTCGACTGGCTGCTCGTCCTCCTCGTCCTCGCCTACGCGCTGTCGGGCTACTGGCAGGGCTTCGTGACGGGCGCCTTCGCGACCGCCGGGCTGCTGATGGGCGGCGCCTTCGGAGTGTGGCTCGCGCCGGTCGCGCTGGGCGACGCCAACCCGTCGCTGATGGTCTCGCTGGGCGCGTTGTTCATCGTGATCCTCACCGCCTCGATCGGGCAGGCGTCGATGCAGTACGCCGGCTCGCGGATGCGCGCCAAGATCACGTGGCAGCCCGTGCGCGCCGTCGACGCCGTCGGCGGCGCTGCGCTCAGCGCGGCCGCGGTGCTGCTGGTGGCCTGGGCGCTCGGCGTGGCCGTGTCGGGCTCGCGGATCGCCGGCGTGACGCCGATGGTGCGCAGCTCGGCGGTGCTGGCGCAGGTCAACAGTGCGCTGCCGCACGCCTCCGACGGCCTGCTCCAAGCGTTCAACGACGTGGTCGGCTCCAGCTTCTTCCCCCGCTACCTCGAGCCGTTCGCCCCCGAGCAGATCGTCGAGGTCGCCCCGGGCGACGAGAAGATGCTCAAGCGGCCAGGGGTCCGGGCAGCAGGGGAGAGCGTGCTCAAGATCCGGGGCACCAACCGGTGCGGTCGCGGTGTCGAGGGCAGTGGCTTCCTCTACGCCACCGGTGCCGACGGACGCGGACGGCTGATGACCAACGCCCACGTCGTCGCCGGCGTCACCGATCCGGACGTGATCATCGGCGACGCCTCGGTGTCCGGCGAGGTCGTCTACTACAACCCGGACGTCGACCTGGCCGTGATCGCCTTCGACGCCGGCGACCGGCAGCGTCTCGACTTCGACACCAGCGCGGTGCCCCAGGACCCGGTCGCGATCGTGGGCTACCCGCAGGACGGGCCCTACGACGTCCGTGCCGGCCGGATCCGCTCCGAGCAGCGGCTGCGCTCGCCCAACATCTACGGCGACGGCACCGTCATCCGCGAGGTCTTCTCGCTGCGCGGACTCGTGCGACCGGGTAACTCCGGCGGGCCGATCCTCTCGACCACCGGCGACGTGGTCGGCGTCGTCTTCGCCGCCTCGGTCACCGACGCCGACACGGGCTACGCGCTCACCGCCGACCAGGCCGGGAGCGCTGCCGAGAACGGCGTGCAGAGCGGCTCGGCCGTCTCCACCGGAGACTGCGCGAGCTGAGAGGCGTCAGCCTCGGGTCAGCTCTGGCCCTTGAGCGCCTTCGGGATCTCGCGCCCCTGGGCGATCGCCTTCTCGGGGGCCTTGACCTGCTTGACCTTCTTGATGCCGACGAAGACCATCGCGCCCGCCAGGGCCAGATAGAGGCCGAAGACGATCAGGAACGCCCAGTGCAGCGCCAGGCCCTCGCCGCCCCAGTTGATGAAGTAGGCGATCGAGACCGACAGCATGATCACGGCGAGCACAGCGATGAACCCGGCCGCGGCGAAGAGCGCGATGCCGATGCCGCCGGCCTTGACGCTGACCTTGAGCTCGCTCTTGGCCAGCTCGATCTCCTTGGAGATCAGGCTGGAGATGTCACGGCTCGCGTCGGCGACCAGGCGCCCGATGGTCGGATCGGTGTCCTTGACCGGTTCGATGGCCATGCGAGTGCTCCCGGGTTGCGCGGACGTGGTGCTGTCGAGGTGACCCTACAGAACGTCGGGCCCGGGCCGGTGGCTGGTCGGCGGCTGGAAGACGTCGGGGATGCCGTCGTGGTCGTCGTCGCGACGCTCGCGCTCCTCGATGCGTCGGTAGACGGCGTTGCGCCGTCGCAGCACCAGGGTCGCGAGCCCCGCCGAGAGCAGTGAGCCGGCGAGCACGCCGACCTTGACGTGCTCGTCGCTCGCGCTGCCGGCCCCGAAGGCGAGCTCGCCGATCAGCAGCGACACGGTGAAGCCGATCCCCGCCAGCATCGCGATGCCGATCACGTCGACCCACGTGAGCTCGTCGTCGAGGTCGGCCCGCGTGAAGGTGGCCAGGAGCCAGGTCGAGCCCGCGATGCCCACCGTCTTGCCGACGACCAGACCGACGACGACGCCGATCGCGATCGGGTCGGACAGGGCGCTGGTCAGTCCGGACAGACCGCCGACGTGCACCCCGGCGGCGAAGAAGGCGAAGACGGGCACGGCGACTCCGGCCGAGACGGGGCGGACCAGGTGCTCGAGGTGCTCGGCCAGCCCCGGACCATCCTGGCCGTCGCGTCGGCGGACGGGCACGGCGAAGGCGAGCAACACCCCCGCGACGGTGGCGTGCACCCCGGAGGCGTGCACGAGCACCCAGGCCGCTGCGGCCAGGGGCAGCAGCAGCCAGGCGGCTCGGACCCGGCGCTGCACCAGCACCGCGAACGCCGCCAGCGGCAGCACGGCGAGCGCGAGCCAGAGCAGGTCGAGATCGGCGGTGAAGAAGAAGGCGATGATCGTGATCGCCAGCAGGTCGTCGACGACCGCGAGCGTGAGGAGGAAGGTGCGCAGCCCGGACGGCAGGTGCGTGCTGATCACCGCGAGGATCGCGACCGCGAAGGCGATGTCGGTCGCCGTCGGCACGGCCCACCCCGAGAGGTCGCCGTCGGCGAGCAGGTTGACGGCCACGTAGAGCAGCGCCGGAGTCGCCATGCCGCCGATCGCCGCGACGACGGGCAGGGCCGCCCGGCGGGGGTCGCGCAGGTCGCCGGCCACCAGCTCGCGCTTGAGCTCGAGGCCGGCGACGAAGAAGAAGACCGCCAGCAGGCCGTCGCCCGCCCAGGCCCCCAGGCTGAGGTCGAGGTGCCAGGCGGCCGGCCCGATCCTCAGGTCACGCAGGTCGGCGTACGACGACGACCACGGCGTGTTGGCCCAGACGATCGCGACCACGGCCGCACCGATGAGCAGCATCCCGCCCGTGGTCTCGGCGCGCAGGATCTGCGCCGCGCGGGAGTGCTCCAGCCAGGAGCCGGGCGCGAAGAGCCGGGTCGTCCTCGGATCGGTGGGGCTCACGCGTGGGCGCTCCTGGGGTCGGCGGGATCGTCGCCGACCAGACTTCCCGGCACACCTGACTACTCCACCGACCCTACCGGTGCCCGCCGTCGCGGGCCGCCGGTCAGTCCTCGCCTGGGCTCGAGTCCACGCCGGCCGAGATCAACTCCATCACCGACGAGTCGGCCAGGGTGGTCACGTCGCCGATCTCGCGGTGCTCGGCGACGTCCTTGAGCAGGCGCCGCATGATCTTGCCCGAGCGGGTCTTGGGCAGCTCGGCCACGATCATGATCTGGCGCGGCGTCGCGATCGGGCCGATCTGGGTGCGCACGTGCTTGCGCAGCTCGGCGACGATGTCGCCGCCGCCGTCTCCGGCCTCGTCGCGCAGGATGACGAAGGCCACGACCGCCTGGCCGGTGTCCTCGTCCTTGGCGCCGACCACGGCCGCCTCCGCGACCTTGGGGTGCGAGACCAGGGCCGACTCGATCTCGGTGGTCGAGAGTCGGTGGCCCGAGACGTTCATGACGTCGTCGACACGGCCGAGCACCCACAGGTCGCCGTCGGTGTCCTTCTTCGCGCCGTCGCCGGCGAAGTACCAGCCCTGAGCGGCGTACTTCGACCAGTAGGTCTCCTTGAACCGCTCGTCGTCGCCCCAGATGGTGCGCAGCATCGACGGCCACGGCTGCGTGAGCACCAGGTAGCCACCGGAGCCGTCCGGCACCGAGGCGCCCTCGTCGGTCACGACGTCGGCGGCGACGCCGGGGATGGCGGTCATCGCGGAGCCGGGCTTGCCGGCGGTGACGCCCGGCAGCGGGCTGATCATGATCGCGCCGGTCTCGGTCTGCCACCAGGTGTCGACGACGGGGGTGCGGTCGCCGCCGATGACCGAGCGGTACCAGACGTAGGCCTCGGGGTTGATCGGCTCCCCGACCGAGCCCAGGATCCGCAGCGAGGACAGGTCGCGCTTGTCGGGGATCTCACGGCCCTGCTTCATGAAGGAGCGGATCGCGGTGGGCGCCGTGTAGAAGATCGTGACGCCGTACTCCTCGATGATGTCCCACCACCGACCGCGCTCGGGGGAGTCGGGGGTGCCTTCGTAGAGCACCTGGGTGGCGCCGTTGGCGAGCGGTCCGTAGACGATGTAGGAGTGCCCGGTGACCCAGCCGATGTCGGCGGTGCACCAGTAGACGTCGGTGTCGGGCTTGAGATCGAAGACCGCCCAGTGCGTGTAGGACGTGCCGACGAGGTAGCCGCCCGTCGTGTGCAGGATGCCCTTCGGCTTGCCGGTCGTGCCCGAGGTGTACATGACGTAGAGCGGGTGCTCGGCATCGAAGAACTCGCAGGCGTGCTCGGTCGAGGCCGTCGCCACCGACTCGTGCCACCACACGTCGACGTCGTCGTCCCACGCCACGTCCTGGCCGGTGCGGCGTACGACGAGCACCTTCTCCACGGTGTGACCGAGGGCCTCGGCCTTGGTGCGCGCCTCGTCGACGGCCGGCTTGAGGGCCGACGCCGAGCCGCGGCGGTAGCCGCCGTCGGCAGTCACGATCACCTTGGCCTGGCAGTCCTCGAGCCGAGAGGCGAGGGCGTCGGAGGAGAAGCCGCCGAAGACGACGGTGTGCGGCGCCCCGATGCGGGCGCAGGCCAGCATCGTGACGACGGCCTCGGGGATCATCGGCATGTAGATGGCGACCCGGTCGCCGGCTTCGACACCGAGAGCGGTCAGCGCGTTGGCAGCCTGGGAGACGTCGTCCTTGAGCTGGGCGTAGGTGATGGTGCGGGTGTCGTCGAGCGGCTCCCCGACGAAGTGGAAGGCCACCTTGTCGCCCCGGCCGGCCTCGACGTGGCGGTCGACGCAGTTGTACGCCGCGTTGATGCGACCGCCCACGAACCACTGCGCGAAGGGCGGGTCGTCCCAGTCCAGGACCCGGTCCCAGCGCTGGTCCCAGCTGAGCCGCTCGGCCTGCTCCGCCCAGAACGCCTCGGGGTCCGCGGCCGCCCGGTCGTAGGCCTCCGCGGTGAGGTTCGCGTGCTCCGCGATCGCTGCCGGCGGCTCGAAGCGCCGGTCCTCGCGGGACAGGTTGGACAGGGTCTCTTGGCTCACGATCACTCCTGGTCTGACGAACGGGGTGGCTCTCGCCACACTAGGACGCACCGTCCACGGTGGCGATGCAGGGTTGCGGCGAGGTTGCGCGGTCGGCGTGCGCCGCGACGTCATACGGAGGGGACAAGCGGACGTCCCCTCCGTATGACGTCAGCGGGCCTCAGTGCTGGATCGCCTTCTCGGAGCCGGCGCCCGTGAGTGCGCGGACCTCGAGCTCGGTGAAGCGGTCCTCCGCGGCCGGCTCGCGAGCCGACATGGTGCCGAGGAAGCCGAAGAGGAAGCCCAACGGGATCGAGACGATCCCCGGGTTCTCGAGCGGGAACCACGAGATGTCGATGCTCGCCGGGAGCAGGCTCTGGTTGACCCCGTCGATGACGCCCTTGCCGGACATCACCGGCGAGAAGA
>WLIH01000222.1 GCA_009702305.1 Actinomycetota bacterium
CTACGGCGTGGTGCGCCAGCAGGTCGGCCTGATGCTCTCGGCGATCTCGGAGCCGGTCGTCGGCGCCGCCGTCGTGCGGTCGTACGCCGTCGAGGAGCGCACCCAGGCGCGCATCGACGACGCCATCAACGTCTACCAGTCGGCCAGCACCCGCGCCCAGGGCTTCACGGCCGTGTCCTTCTCGCTCGGCGGCGTCTCGGCGGGTCTCGCCAACGCCGGCGTGCTGATCGTCGGCATCTGGCTCGGGTTCGCGGGCGACATCAGCTCGGGGGAGGTGCTCGCCTTCGCGTTCCTGGTGACGCTGTTCGTCGGACCGGTCCAGATGGGCACCCAGATCCTGACCGACGCCCAGAACGCCATCGCCGGCTGGCGGCGCGTCATCGGCATCCTGGAGACCCCGGCCGACCTGGTCGACCCGGGTGCCGACGGTGTCGAGCTGCCGCGGGGGCCGATCGACGTGCGCTTCGACGCCGTGAGCTTCGCCTACCCCGGTGGCCCACCGGTGCTGCGCGAGGTCACCATGGACATCGCCGCAGGCTCGCGGGTGGCCATCGTGGGTGAGACCGGCTCGGGCAAGTCGACCTTCGCCAAGCTGCTCACCCGGCTGATGGACCCCAGCGAGGGCGCCGTCCTGCTCGACGGCATCGATGTACGCCGCATCGCCCAGGCCACGCTGCGGGCCAGCGTCGTGCTGGTGCCCCAGGAAGGCTTCCTGTTCGACGACACGCTGCTGGCCAACGTGCGCTACGGCCGCCTCGACGCGACCGAGGCCGACGTCGTGGCCAGCGCGGACGAGCTCGGGCTCCGCGACTGGCTGGCCGGACTCCCGCACGGGGTCCGCACCCGGGTCGGGCAGCGGGGCGAGTCGCTGTCGGCGGGGGAGCGGCAGCTGGTCGCGCTGCTGCGCGCCCACCTGGCCGACCCCGACCTGCTGGTCCTCGACGAGGCGACCAGCGCCGTCGATCCCGAGCTCGAGATGCGGATCGGACGGGCGCTGGAGCGGCTGATGAGTGGTCGCACCTCCGTCACGATCGCCCACCGGCTCTCGACGGCCGAGGGCGCCGACGAGGTCGTGGTCGTCGACCGTGGCCGCGTCGTGCAGCGCGGGCCGCACGCCGTCCTGGCCGCCGAGCCGGGCTCGGTCTACGCCGGGCTGCACGCCTCGTGGGTCGCGCAGCACGGTCAGGCGTGAGCGGGCGGATCAGACGCGCGCCGGGCCACGGCGGATCACTGCGGCCCGTTCCGGTCTAGACCAGACTGGACTGGACCAGATTTCGGTCGTCAGTTTGGTGGAGTTGCGTAACACGGCACCGGTTTGCGGGTTGACTGTGCGATGGCCCATTGTGGCCGTTACTCGGTGTCCCCCCTTTGAGGAGTCTTCATGCCCTCCCGCATGCCCCGCCTTCGTCCGCGTCTCGGCGTCTCCGCCGTGTTCGTGACCGTCCTCGCGCTGCTGGTCGCCGGTTTCGCGCCGGCGTACGCCGCCGGTGAGTCCACGATCTCCGGCACCGTCACGCGCCAGGGGAGCCTGTCGGCGACTCCGCTCAGCGGTGTCACGGTCTCGCTGCTCACCGCCGACGGTGCGGCGCTGACCCCCGCGGTCACCACCACCACGGCCGCCGACGGCACCTACACGCTGACGGCGGACACGCCGGGCACCTACAACGTGTCGTTCGCGCGCACGGGCTACGACACCGAGTACTTCACCGAGTCCGCGACGGCCGCGGGTGCGCAGGACCTCGTGATCGCGGCGAGCAGCACGCGACCGGGCACCAACGCGACGCTGAGCAACAGCACCACCTCCGAGATCGGCGGCACCATCACGACGACCGGCGGGGCGCCGATCAGCGGTGTCGAGGTACGCATCCACACGCGCAACGCCGCCGACGCCAACACCGGCCAGGTCAGCTACACCCCGGCGCTCGGCTCCGGCGCCGCCATCGCCACGACCAACGCCCAGGGCGTGTGGAAGGCCGACGTCGCCTTCGGCAAGTACATCGTCGCCTTCGAGGCCGGTGCCTACCAGGACGGCTACTACAACAGCGGCGGCAGCGTCTCGACCAACCCGGCCACGGCTCCCGAGGTCACGGTCGTCAAGGGCGCCGCCAACGCGAACCTCAGCGCCCAGCTCGCCGCAGCGACCACGACGACCATCAAGGGCAAGGTCGTCGTCGGCACCACGCCGGTCCAAGGCGTCGAGATTAGCGTCGAGTACGCCACCCTCAACGCCGGCGGCACCACCACCTGGACCGAGGTCCAGGGCACCAAGGCCGTCACGAACTCCAACGGCGACTACACCGCCAACGTGCCCCCGACCTCCGGTGGTCGCACCTACGTCGTCGGCTTCCACGCCGCCGGCTACAAGACCGAGTACTACAACGACAAGACCTCGCGCACCGACGCCACGCCGGTGACCGCCACCTTCGACACGCCCGCGACGGGCATCGACGCCGCGCTGACCGCCGCCAGCACCGTGAGCGGCAAGGTGACCGATGTCGCCGGTGCCGGTCTCGCCGGTGTCACCGTCGCGGCGATCAAGTACGTCCCGGCCGCGACCGCCTCCAGCCGCGGCACCTGGGTCCCGGTCACCAGCGGGACCCCCGCCACCGAGGTCAAGACGACGACCGCCTCCGACGGCACGTACCAGCTCGAGGTCCAGCCCAACGTCGCGTTCCGACTGCGCTACACCTCGTCCGACACCAACCGCGAGGTGCGCTACTTCCCGGCTGCCACCGTCCCCGACGAGGGCACCAACTTCTCGCTGACGACGAGCCAGGCGCTGACCGGGCGCAACGTCGTGCTGCCGCTCCTGACCACGGTCGCCGGCAACCTCACCGAGAGCACCGGCTCCACCTTCAGCGGGGCCGGCCAGGTCCAGGCGTACCGCCTGGTCTCCTACACCGAGCTGGGCGAGCAGGGCGGCCCGGGCCACAGCGCCTGGTTCCCGGTCGGCAACCTCGACTCCGTCGAGTCCGGCGGGTTCTCCCTGCGCCTGCCGACCGGCACCTACCGCCTCAAGTTCACCGACGGTGGTGCCGCGACCACCGGCGAGCAGGGATTCCTGCCCGGCCTGGTCGGCCTCGACCAGGCCCCGGACATCGCCGTGACGGCTGAGAAGTCGCAGTCGAACACCTACGCGCTCCCCAGCAAGCAGCTGGTCCAGGGCAAGGTGACCGACGCCTTCGGCAGCGCCGAGCCCGGACGCCCGGTGAAGGCGGAGTACCGCTACGTCACCGACATCAAGGACGGCAACCCGGTGCTGAGCGGCTTCGTCACCGCCTCGAGTGACGGCGCGGACACCACCGATGCGCGGGGCGCCTACACGCTGCGCCTGCGCGGGCGTTCCTACCTCGTCTCCGCCTCGTCGGCGAGCAACACCTCGTACTACTACCCCTCCGCCGGCACCCAGGCCCAGGCGGGCGCGGTGACGGTGAACGGCAACGACGTCAGCGGCATCGACATCTCGCTGCCCAGCCCGGACACCACGGCCAACGCGGCCAACGTCGACAAGCCCTGGATCTCGGGCGTCGTGAAGGGTGGCAACACGCTCACGGCCAACAACGGGACGTGGACGCCGAGCCAGGCGACCTTCACCTACCAGTGGTTCCAGGGGCAGAGCGCCATCGCGAACGCGACGGCGAAGACCTACGTGGTGCCCGCCTCCGGCGGCATCTTCGGTGGGACGACGACGCGCGGTCCCTACAGCGTCCAGGTCTCGGCGACCGTCGCCGGTCAGTCCACCCCGACCGCGGTCCGCAGCCTGCCGACGGGCACCGGCTCCTCGAGCACGTCGGCGGCCGACCCGGCCCTCGAGAACAGGGCGACGCCGATCATCTCCGGTCGTGCGGCCGTGGGGGAGACCCTCACGACCGACGACGGTCAGTGGAGCAAGACGGCGACCTACACCTACCAGTGGCTCTCCGGCGGTGCTCCGATCGCTGGAGCCACGACGAAGACGTTCGTGGTGACCGCCGCCCAGATCGGTCGGGCCATCACGGTGGTCGTCAACGCCACCGATCCGGCCTTCCCGGCTCGTGCGGCGATCTCGTCCACCTCCGCGAACGCCACCTCCGAGGTCGTGGCGGGCTCGCTGTCGAACACTGCCCTGCCGACCATCAGCGGCGACGCCTACGTCGGCAAGACGCTGACGGCCGACCCCGGCACCTGGTCGCGCACGGGTCTGACCTACGCCTACCAGTGGCTCTCCAACGGTCAGGCCATCCCCGGCGCGAACGCGAAGACCTACGTCGTCACCGCCGACCAGGTCACCAAGCGGATCACGGTGCGGGTCACCGCATCGAGCTCGGGCTACTCGCCGGCCTCGGTGGTCTCGGCGGCCACGAATGCCGTCACCGACCCGCTCAACGACCCGAGTCAGGTCGCGAACAAGACCTCGCCGGTCGTCACCGGCTCGGCGAAGGTCGGCCAGGTCCTCACGACCACCAACGGCGAGTGGACCAACAGCCCGACGTCCTTCTCCTACCAGTGGTTCGCCGACCAGGTCGCGATCACCGGGGCGACCTCGCAGTCCTACACCCTGACGGCGGCGCAGCTCGGCAAGAAGATCACCGTCGAGGTGACCGCCAACGCGCCGGGCAAGACGTCGGGCAAGGCGACCTCGGACCCGACCGACGCCGTCGTCACCGGCCCGATCCAGAGCATCGGCAAGCCCATCGTCACCGGCTCCCTCAAGCCCGGTCAGGTGCTCACGGCGACTCCGGGCGGTTGGAAGCCGGGCACCGGCCTGACGTTCGCCTACCAGTGGCTCTCCGACGGCACCGCCATCACCGGCGCCACCTCGGCGACGTACACGGTCGCTGCCGGTGACCTCGGCAAATCGCTCGCTGTCCGGGTGACTGCCTCGGCTCCGGGCTACGACTCGGCGACCGCCGTGTCGGACGCCACGGCACCGGTCAGCAGCTCGGCCGTCAGCAACTCGGTCAAGCCCTCGATCAGCGGCGTGGCCGCCAGCGGCGCCACGCTGACCCTCTCCGAGGGCACCTGGGACCCGGCCGGCACCACCTTCACCTACCAGTGGCTCGCCGACGGTGCGCCGGTGGCGGGTGCGACGGGTCGGACGCTGGTCCTCACCGACGCCCAGGTCGGCGCGAAGATCTCGGTCGTCGTGACGGGCAGCTTCACGGGCAGTGCCCCGGCCAAGGCGGTCTCGGCCGAGACCGAGACGGTCACGGCACCGCGTGCGATCTCGGTCGTCGGCGGTCCGGGTGTCACCGGCACGGCCCAGGTCGGTGAGCTGCTGACCGCTCGCCCGGGCACGGTGAACCCGTCCGACGCCTCGGTGAGCGTGCAGTGGCTGCGCGACGGCGTCGCGATCCCGGGGGCGGTCGGCACCACCTACCGCCTCGTCGATGCCGACCTCGGCACCTCCGTCTCCGCTCGGGTGACCTATGCCAAGGCCGGTTACGAGACGCTGACCAACACCAGTGCATCGGTCGGCCCGATCGTCGCCGCCCCGCCGACGAAGGTCACGCCGAAGATCAAGGTGACCAAGA
>WLIH01000223.1 GCA_009702305.1 Actinomycetota bacterium
CCTCCGGGACGATGCGGCCCTTCGTGCCCGGGGCGATGCCCTGGTCGGTGAAGAGGTGCTCGGAGGTGGAGTAGGTCTCGAGCGGCTCGTCGAAGGGCAGGTCGAGGGTCTTGTTGATCATCTTCCAACGGTGCAGGTCCGCCCAGTCGACGAACGTGATCGCGGTGCCGCTGGCGCCGGCCCGACCGGTGCGGCCGATGCGGTGCACGTAGGTCTTGTCGTCCTCGGGGCAGGTGTAGTTGATGACGTGGGAGACGCCGCGCACGTCGATGCCGCGGGCCGCGACGTCGGTCGCGACCAGCACGCGCAGCTTGTCCTCGCGGAACTTCGTGAGCGCCTTCTCGCGCGCCACCTGCGCCATGTCGCCGTGCAGCGGGCTGCTGCTGAACCCGCGCTCCGCGAGGTCGTCGGCCACGCGCTGCGCCTGACGCTTGGTGCGGGTGAAGACGATGATCTTCTCGGCGTCCTCGGACTGCAGGATGCGCCCGATGATCTCGGTCTTGTCCAGGTCGTGCGCCTGGTAGATGAACTGCGCCGTCAGCGGGACGGTGGCGTTCTCGTAGGACGACTCGGCGCGGATGTTCATCGGCTGGCGCATGTGGGTGCGGGCCAGGGCGACGATCGCGGAGGGCATGGTCGCGGAGAACAGCATCGTCTGGCGGCTGTCCGGCGTCATGCGCAGGATCCGCTCGACGTCGGGCAGGAAGCCGAGGTCCAGCATCTCGTCGGCCTCGTCGAGCACGAGGGCGTGCACGTGCGACAGGTCGAGGGCACGACGGTTGGCCAGGTCGATCAGGCGGCCGGGGGTGCCGACGACGATGTCGACGCCGGACTCCAGGGTCTCGAGCTGGCCGTCGTAGCCGACGCCGCCGTAGACGGTCAGCACGCGCAGGCCGGTGTCGGAGCTGGCGATCGACATGTCGCTCGAGACCTGGAGCGCGAGCTCGCGGGTCGGGGCGACGATCAGGGCTTGCGGCTTGCCCTGGGCCACGTCGGCGTACGCCGGGTCGGTGGGGGAGACGCTGCGCTGTAGCACCGGGATGCCGAAGGCGAGGGTCTTGCCGGTGCCCGTGCGGGCCTGGCCGATCAGGTCGGTGCCCTGCAGCGCCACGGAGAGGGTCATCTCCTGGATGGCGAAGGGCGTGGTGATGCCGGCGCGCTCGAGCGCGTCGCAAATCTCGGGGATGACCCCGAGGTCTCGGAAGGTAGTCAGTGTCGTGTCGCTTTCGTGAGCTCAGCCAGGGTCAGCCGATTCGTCGGAATGCGGCGGACTCGCGTGGTCTGCCGCGCACATGCGCGGCCGCTCCTCCCACCCGGAATGTCGGTGGTGGGCAGCCGGTCTCTCGGGCCGAGTCTATCGGTAGGGTGCGCCCATGGCGTCATCTGCGGCAGACGAGACCCTGCTGGCCTTCTCGGACCCGGCCTACCGCGAGGCGGTCGTCGACCTGCTGGCCGTCATCGCGTACGGCGAGATCAGCGCCTTCGAGCGGCTGGCCGAGGACGCCAAGCTCGCGCCGACCCTCGAGGACAAGGTCGCCATCGCGGGCATGGCGAGTGCGGAGTTCGGCAAGGTCGCCGCGCTGCGGGAGCGGATCGTGGCGCTGGGCGCCGACCCGTTCGAGGCGATGGTGCCCTTCCGCTCGGCGATCGACCTCTTCCACGACCACACCGCCCCCTCCGACTGGTGCGAGGGACTGGTCAAGGCCTACGTCGGCGACGGCCTGGCCAACGACTTCTACCGCGAGATCGCGGCCTTCCTCGACATCGAGACCCGGGACCTGGTCATCAGCTCGCTCGAGGACACCGGTCACGCGGCGTTCGTGGTCGATCGGGTGCGGGCGGCGATCGCCGCCGATCCGCGACTGGGCGGGCGGCTGGCCCTGTGGGGTCGCCGGCTGATGGGCGAGGCCCTGATCCAGGCGCAGCGGGTGGCGGCCGAGCGTGACGCCCTGTCGTCGCTGCTCGCCGGCGGCGTCGACCGGCCGGGCCTGGACCTGGCGGCGATCGGCCGGATGTTCACCCGGCTCACCGAGCGCCACACCGACCGGATGGGCGAGCTCGGTCTCGACTCCTGACCGCCCACGCCGAGACCTGTGACGGCGGGCGTCGGCGGGGCTCAGAGGCGCTCAGGGGGCGCTGAAGTGCTGGTAGTCGGGGTCGGTGTAGAAGCCGCCCCAGCTCCACCCGAGCCGCTCGAACGCACGGTGCGCCACGTCGCCCTCGTGGATCACCCCGGCCGGCGTCCGCGCGCCGCGGGTGCGGTCGACCGAGACGAACGCGCGCCCGGCGCGTGGGAGCACGGTCTCGCCGACGACGTACGGGTTCTGCAACGGGTTGATGTCGATGGCGCGCCCGTAGGCGTGGTCGGACCAACGGTCGGTGCCGGCCACGGTGCGACAGTTGTAGGCCGAGGTGTTGTTGGCGGCCATCGACAGCTCGTCGTCGCCGTCGTAGGCGTCGATCAGGCGCATCCGCTGGATCGGGAACCGTGACTCGTAGAGGGCCGCGAAGACGCTGAGGACGTCGCTCGCCACCTCCGCGGCCACCACCAGCTGGCCTCGGTAGGATCGCCCGTCGAAGCCGACGTAGGAGAGCGTGAGGTGACGCAGGTCGGCCAACGGCACCGGGCACGTCGCGGGGTCGTGGCTGGTCATCGTGCGCCGCAGGGCCGGCCCGATCCGGCGCACGGTCGAGGCGAACGCCGGCAGGGCGGCTCCGGCGGCGTCCTGGGCGCGCGCACCGGGCCCGGGGGCCAGGTCGGTGCAGCCGCGCAGACTGCGCCAGTCCGCGACGGCATCGTCGCGCGCGGTGCCGCGCAGGGGCTGCGGGTCACCGCCGGCGGTCGGGATCAGGGCCGGAGTCCAGGTGTCGTCGACGACCTCGCCCGCGCGCAGGCTGACCTGCAGCACCCCGGTCTCGGAGCGGTGGCCGTGATACCAGTAGAAGTTGCCGAGTCCGTAGCTGACATAGGTGCCGTCGAGCATGCCGGCTCCGAGCGGCACGTGGGCGTGGCTGCCGACGACGACGTCCGCGCCGGCGTCCGAGAGCAGGCGGCTCAGGGACTGCTGGTGGGTCGTCGGGCAGGCGTTGCTCTCCTCGCCCCAGTGGAGATAGACGCCGACCACGTCGTCCTCGGCGGCCGCGGCCCGCACGGAGGCGACCAGCTGCTCGGCTCGCGGGCCGCGCGCCGAGGCCAGGCCCGGCCCCGAGCCGGGCGCGACGGCCCAGGCCGGGTCGGCGCTCTCGCGCCGCGATGCGTCGGCGGCCAGGACGGCGACCTCGGTCCCGCGCACGCTCACGCGGTGGGGTGCGTAGGCCTGCTCCTCGTCGAGCCCCACGCCGATGACACCCACCGGGGCGCTCGCGGCGGCCCGCAGGGTGTCGCGGATGCCGGGGACGCCGTAGTCGGCGCCGTGGTTGTTGGCCACCGTCACGACGTCGACACCGGACCGGGCCAGGACGCCGAGGGCGGCGGGGGCGCTGCGGAACCAGTACCGGTCGGTCGGCGCCTCGAGCTCCTTGCGCGCCGGCGAGCCGCGGGTCGTGATGGCGCTCTCGAGGTTGACCACGGCCAGGTCGGCTGCCCGCAGCGCCTGCGACATCGGGCCGAGGGTCGCGCCGGGCCGTCGCGGCTCCCCGGTCAGCGCGCCCTCGAAGTGCACGTCGCCGGCGAAGGCGAGCGTGATCGTCGTCGGGTCGGCCGCCGTCCGGACAGCGGAGGTGCCGGATCCGAGGTCCTCCTGGCTCGAGGTCTCCTCGACGGGCGAGGCCTCGCACGCGCTCAGGAGCAGGGCGCTCAGCAGCGCAGCGACCGGACCGGCCGTCCCACGACGGTGCACGTCGCTGCGCATCCGACCCCCCGAGAGGACGGGCTCCCCGACGGAGCCTTTCCCGTTACCTTGGCGCGCCGCTCCAAACGGCGTACGCCGCCGCGCTCGGTGCCGAGATCGTGGGCGGTGGCGTCAGCGAGTGCGTCCGGTCGCGCGCGCGGCGATCGAGACGATGAGCGCCGCAGCCGCCACCTGCCACGCGTGGCGCCACCAGTCGACGCCGCGCGTCGTGGCGTCGAAGAACTGCTGGTAGGCGAAGTTGCCGACCAGGATGCCGCCGACTCCGCACAGGATCGTCAGCCACAGCGGCACCTCGTCACGCTCGCCCGGCGCGACCCACTTGCCGAGCAGGCCGATGACGGTGCCCCCGATCAGGGCCCAGAGGATCGCGCTGACGTCCATCGCGCGACGATCAGCTCCGGAAGCCGACCGTGCCGGACGTGCTGGTGCCGATCTCGACGTAGGCGAGCTTGGCGGCGGGCACGATCACCCGACGGCCCTTGGTGTCGGCCAGCGTGAGGACGCCCTCGGACGACACGGCGTCGGCGACGAGCTTCTCGACCGCCTCGGCCGTCTCGTCGGTGTCCACGACCAGCTCGCGGACCGACTGCTGGATACCGATCTTGACCTCCACGAGGTCCTCCTTGTGCTGTAGGTGGTGACTCAGTGCTCGTCGGTCTTGGGGTAGCCGCGGATGCCCCGCCAGGCCAGGCCGGCGACCAGCGCCGCAGCGTCGGGGCGGTCGATGCCGCCCGCCTCGGTGAGCCAGAACCGAGCGCTCACCTGAGCCATTCCCACCAGGGACACCGCGAGCAGGCGCGAGGCCGGGTCGGGCAGGCCGGTGTCGTCGCGGATCACCTCGGCGATCAGCGTCGCGCACTCGGTCGTGACCCGCTCGACGTGCTCGCGCACGGCCGGCTCGTTGGTGAGGTCGGACTCGAAGACCAGTCGGAAGGCGCCGGTGTCGTTGGCGACGTAGGCGTAGAAGACGTCGATCGTCGCCGCGACCCGCTGCTTGTTGTCCTCGGTCGAGGACAGCGCGGCGCGGCAGTTGGCGATGATCTGGTCGCAGGACGTGTCGAGCAGGGCGAGGTAGAGCTCGAGCTTGCCGGGGAAGTGCTGGTAGAGCACCGGCTTGGAGACGCCGGCGCGCTCGGCGATGTCGTCCATCGCGGCCGCGTGGTAGCCCTGCGCGACGAACACCTCGAGGGCGGATTCGAGCAGCTGGGCGCGGCGTTCGCGGCGCGGCATCCGCCCGCCTCGCGGACGGGCCTCCACGTCGTACTGCCCTGCGGCCACGTGCTGCTCCTCGATCGGGGGTCTGATGCGGCGCGAGCCTACTCCCCGGTACGCCCGGTCCGGATGACGGGACGCGGCACGGGCAGGTGCGTGGCGACGGGGGACGATGGGCGCGAACATGGCGGGGAACACGGGGCGTGCCGACGGCGTTAGCCCTCGACCCCACCGAACCACCTTCCAAGGAGCAGGCAGTGACCTTCCCAGCACTCGTGGAGCCGGCCGACGAGCTGACCATCGACGAGGTCCGGCGCTACAGCCGTCACCTGATCATCCCCGACGTGGGCATGACCGGGCAGAAGCGGCTGAAGAACGCCAAGGTGCTGGTGATCGGGGCCGGCGGCCTCGGCAGCCCC
>WLIH01000224.1 GCA_009702305.1 Actinomycetota bacterium
AGACCGACACCGAGCGTCAGCTCCGCGAGCTCTACGCGTTGATCGCGCACTTCCTGCCGCAGCTCCCAGGCTCCAGCGCGATGCCGTCGTGGTCGCCCGCCCCGGGCCAGGACCGGCGCGCGTGGGAGATCGAGGTCGCCCAGATCCGCCAGCAGCACGAGACGTTGGCGCTCGAGGCCGGTCGCATCATCGACGGCGCCGAGCGTCGCTACCGCGGCCGTGTCGACCGCGTGGAGTTCCACACGATCGGCACCGGATCGGACGCCGTGGCCGCCCGGGTCTACGTGCCCGAGGGCGAGGGCCCGCACCCGGCGCTCCTGGTGCTGCACGGCGGTGCGTGGTGGATGGGAGGCGGCACGACCTGCTTCGAGCTCAACGACCCGCTGTGCCGTCGGCTGTGCGACGAGGCGCAGGCGATCGTCGTCAACCTCGACTACCGGCTCGCTCCCGAGCATCCGTTCCCCGTGCAGCTCGACGACACCCGCGCGGCGCTGGCGTGGATGCACGCCGACGCTGCGGGGCTCGGCATCGACCCCGCCCGCCTCGGCGTGCTCGGCATGAGCTCGGGCGCGAACGTGGCCGCGTCGACCGTGCGGACGCTGCGCGACGAGGGCGGCCCGGCCGTGCTCGTGCAGGTGCTGATGATGCCCTCGCTCGACATGACGGCCTCGTCGCCCTCGTGGCAGGCCGAGCCCGACCAGCGAGAGGGGGCGCTGCGGCTGCGCCAGCTCTACCTGCAGGATGTGGTCGAGCCGACCGATCCCCGGGTCTCGCCGTTGCTCGCCGACGACTTCTCCGCCCTGCCGCCCGCGGTCGTCGTGGTCGCGACCGAGGACACCCTGCGCGACGACGGCAAGCTCTACGCCGCCGCCCTGACCGAGGCCGGGGTGCAGGCCGACCTGCATGAGTTCGTGATGACCCACATCGGCGGCACCGACGAGGTCAACGAGCTGATGAACCAGGCCGTCGTCGCCGGCGTACGCCGCCACCTGCACCCCTGACCCCGTGACCCGCCCCTGGATCCGCTGGCCCGACGGTGGCACGCGCATCGCCTACGGCGGCGACTACAACCCGGAGCAGTGGGACCGCGCCACCTGGCGCGAGGACGTGCGGCTGATGCAGCAGGCCGGGGTCAACCTGGTCAACGTCGCGATCTTCGGGTGGGCCCGCCTCGAGCCCCGACCGGGTGAGTTCGACTTCTCGACCTATGACGAGGTCCTGGACCTGCTGCACGCCGGGGGCATCGCGGTCGACCTGGCCACCGCGACCGCGTCTCCTCCGGCGTGGCTGGTCGAGCTGCACCCGGAGATGCTGCCGCGGACCGCGGACGGACGGGTGCTGCACTTCGGGGCCCGCCAGTCGTGGTGCCCCTCGTCGGCGGCCTACCGCGAGCACTCGCTGCGGCTGACCGAGGCCGTGGCCCGGCGCTACCGCGACCACCCGGCGCTGGCCCTGTGGCACGTCTCCAACGAGCTCGGCTGCCACAATTCGCGCTGCTACTGCGACGCGTGCGCGGCCGCCTTCCGGGTCTGGGCGCAGCGACGCCACGGCGACCTCGACGCGCTGAACGCCGCCTGGGGCACCGCGTTCTGGAGCCAGACCTACACCGCCTGGTCGCAGGTGCAGCCACCGCGGCTCGCCCCGGCCTCGCCCAACCCCGCCCTGGCGCTGGACTACCAGCGCTTCAGCAGCGACGCCCTGCTCGGCCAGCTGGTGGCCGAGAGCGAGGTCCTGCGTGCGCACTCGCCCGACGTGGCCATCACGACCAACTTCATGGTGATGGGCGACTCCCACGCGCTCGACTACTCCACCTTCACGCCCGAGGTCGACGTCGTGTCCAACGACCACTACCTGCGCGAGGGCGATCCGGAGCCGTGGATCGAGCTCGCGCTGTCGGCCGACGTCGTGCGAGGGCTGGCCGGCGGGGCGCCGTGGATGCTGATGGAGAGTGCGACCAGCGCCGTCAACTGGGGACGGATCAACGTCGTCAAGGCGCCTGGTCAGTTGCGGCGCAGCTCGCTGTCCCAGCTCGCGCGGGGCGCCGACGCGATCGGCTTCTTCCAGTGGCGGGCCAGCACCTCGGGCGCCGAGAAGTACCACTCCGCGATGCTGCCGCACGCCGGCCCGGACACCCGGGTGCACCGCGAGGTGCGCGAGCTCGGCGCCGACCTCGCCGCGCTGGGCGAGCTCGTCGGCACGAGCGTCGTCGGCGACGTGGCTCTGGTCTACGACTGGGAGAGCTGGTGGGCGCTCGAGGGCGACTGCCATCCCAGCAGCCGCTTCGACTACCGCGAGGCGGTGCTCGACGTCTATCGCGTGCTGTGGCGCGCCGGCATCACCGTGGACATCGTCCCGGTGCGCGACCTGGCCGCGACCGACCTCGGCACGTACCCCCTGGTGCTGGCGCCCGCCCTCCACCTGGTGACGGCTGCGACGGCGGCCGGGCTCTCGGCGTACGTCGAGGGCGGCGGTCGCCTGCTGGTCACGGCGTTCTCCGCGGTGGTCGACGCCGACGACCGGGTCTGGCCCGGTGGTGCGCCCGGACCGCTGCGCGACCTGCTCGGGCTCACGGTCGACGAGGTGCACCCCCTGCGCGACGAGCACGACCTGCGCCTGGCCGACGGCTCGCCGGTCGACCTGTGGGCCGAGGACCTCGCGGTCGCTCGTGCCGAGGTGCAGGTGCGTTACGCCGAGGCGGGGTACGCCGGCGGCTCCCTCTCCGGGGGTGCGGCCCTGACCCGTCGCGCGATGGGTCAGGGCTCGGCGTGGTACCTCGGCTGCCGCCTCGCCGAGCCCGACCTCGCCCGGACGCTCGCGCCGGTGCTCGAGGACGCCGGTGTCCGACGCCCGATCGACGCCGATGGTCTCGAGGTGGTCCGTCGGCGCGCCGCCTCCGGCGCGACGTACGTGCTCGCGATCAACCACGGCAGCGCATCCCGGTCGCTCGCGGTGTCCGGCGTGGACCTGCTCACCGGCACGGCCTTCGACACCGGCGACCACCTCGGACCCGGCGACGTCGCCGTCGTGCGCCTCGCCTGACCTGCCCGACTATCCGCGCGAGCCCGCTGGTGTCTCGGCGTGTCCAGGTGCGCGATCGGGCGAACTCCGACATGATCTGCGGCGCAGCGTGGCTCGTGGGGAAGCGGGCCGCCGCCGCAAGCGAGAGGCCCTCCCGGTCACCGGGAGGGCCTCTCGACGTAGGACGGAGGGGGCGCTCAGATGATCTGGGCGCGCCGCCACCACTGGCGGGTGAAGCGGTCGACGAGGCCCAGGCTCTCGAAGAGCTCGACCGAGGTGGCGCTCGCCCACCGCTGGGTCTCGGCCCGGTGGGGGTTGGCGCGCACCTGGCGCAGCGCCTCGTCGATGTCGAGACCGACGGCGGCGTAGACCCGCGGGTGGATCATGCTCGAGACCACCGAGTAGGCGAACGGCCCGGTCTGGGCGGCGACGTAGCGACGCTCCCAGGGCGAGAGCTCCGGCACCCGGCGCGCCAGCTCGTCGCGGGCGAAGGTGATGTGGCGGGCCTCCTCGATCACGTGCAGCCGCGAGGCCGCGCGCACGATCGGCTGACAGGTCTCGTCGTTCATCACCTCGCGCTGCAGAGCGTCGCCGTACTCCTCGAAGAAGAGGGCGGAGGCCATGCACAGGGTCGGGCTGGCGACGGCCCCGAAGACCTTGCCCAGGCGCTTGAGCCGCCGTCCGGGGCCGTAGAAGGGCGCTCCGGACTTGCGGATCATCATCCCGAACATCGTGGAGTGGCGGCACTCCTCGGCGATCTCGGTGTAGACGTGCCACGCATGCGCCTCGGAGGCGTCCTGGGTGTAGACGTAGCGGATCAGCATCTGCATCAGCACCGTCTCGACCCACAGCTCGATCGCGTGGGCAGACGCGCACTCGTGGCGGGAGAGCTCGATGCGCTGCTCCAGCGACATCTGCTCCCAGAGCGGGGTGCCGTAGAGGCTGACCCGGTGCTCGGGCACCCACCACAGACCGGGCACGGGCTCGCTCTCCCAGTCCAGCTCGACCTCGGGGTCGTAGGAGTGCTTCACGGCGGTGCGCAGCAGCCGACCGGCCGTGACCAGACGATCATGAGCCGGGGTGTTCGTGGGGGTGAGCGTCGACATGGGTCGATATTACAGTTTCAGCGCCTCGTGTCACGGTTCTTGTAATGAGGCGGCATCGTCAGCGCGGTAGCGTGCATCAGGTGGAGACCTCGGAGCAGCCCGCAGTCGAGCCGTCGGCCTCGGCCGGCGACGTCCAGTCCGATCCCAGCCTCGACGACGGCACCCATGCCGACTGGACCGCGGAGGGCGGCGCGACCGTCGACGGACCGGCCACCGCGCAGAAGGCCGCCCACGAGACCGAGGGCCACGAGCTCGACTGACCTGCGTCAGGCCGTGAACTCCCGCGTCGACAGCGTGTGCAGCTCGCGCTGATAGGCGGCGTACACCTCGCGCGCGTGCTGGCTCGGCCACCCCGACGGCCACAGCTCGGTCGGCAGCAGCGGGTCGTCGGCGAGGTGGCGCACCAGGTGGGCGGCGACCGCCAGGCGGGCGGCCGGCTCCGTGGTGGTCTCGAGCAGGGCCAGCCGGGCGTGGGTCTCGGCCGCCCATCCGGGCAGGTCCCACAGGCTCGCCGCCAGGGACGCCGGGTCCTCGTGGGGCGTCGCCCGGAAGGTGCGCAGCACCGCCGCATCGGCGTACGCCGGCGCGCGGCCGAGGTTGGCCGGGCGCATCCACACGCCCTCGCGCAGCTCGGCCAGCCGCTGGCGGGCCAGGGCGTCGCGCAGCGACGCCCGCTCGCCGCCCGGTCGGCTCGTCGCGGTCACGACCGCCATCTCCCACGAGCCGTCCCAGGCCACCTCGGCGGCGTGCTGCTCCTGGCGTTCGTAGCGGGCCAGCAGCCGCGAGCCGAGGAAGTAGGTCGAGTCCTCCCGGCGCAGCTCGTCGCTCGCCACCGCCCGGGTCAGCGCGACCCGCACGGTGGCGGGCGAGACGTCGAAGTACTCCCCGGCGCGGGTCAGCTCGTGGGCGGCCATGCCGCGCGGGTGGGCGCCGAGCATCAGGCTCAGGATCACCGAGCGAGCAGACAGCGGGCGAACGTCGGGCACGGGCGTCACTCTCCCAGACCGTCGCCGTTCTCGGATGTTACCGAATCTGTTGCACGCGTCAGGGGCGATGTAATATCCACCGGGTGACCGACGACCGACCCGCGCCCTGGCGCGACGCCACGACCCACACCGGTGCGCCGAGCGACGACCCGGTGACCTACCGGACGCTGACCTACGAGGTCGACGGACCCGTGGCGCGCCTGGTGTTCAACCGGCCGGCCCAGGGCAACTCGATCACCCCCGACACGCCGCTCGACCTGGCCCACGCCGTCGAGCGCGCCGACCTCGACCCGCGGGTCAAGGTGATCGAGCTCTCCGGACGGGGCAAGGGCTTCTGCGGCGGCTACGACCTCGCGGCGTTCGCCGAGAACG
>WLIH01000225.1 GCA_009702305.1 Actinomycetota bacterium
CTGCTCGACGACCCGCTGCGCGCCGAGTGGGGCTTCGACGGGGTGGTCCTGAGCGACTGGACCGCCGTCCGGTCGGTCGAGAGCGCGCGTGTCGGTCAGGACCTCGCCTTTCCGGGGCCGGAGAGTCCGTGGACCGGGGGAGCGCTGGTCGAGGCCGTGCGCGACGGTCGAGTGCCGGAGTCGGCGGTCGACGACAAGGTGCTGCGGCTCCTGCGGCTCGCCGGCCGGGTCGGCGCGCTCGACGGCTTCGGTGGTGCGCCGGTGACGGCCGACCTGCCCGACATCGATGCGGTGCGTCGCACGGCCCACGAGGTGGCGCTGGCCGGCGCGGTGCTGCTGCGCAACGACGGCGCCCTCCCGCTGCCGACCGGGTCCACCATCGCCCTGATCGGGCACAGCGCCCTGACCGCCCGGACCCAGGGCGGCGGCAGCGCCATCGTCTACGCCGAGCACGAGATCTCCCCGGCCGACGGCCTGCGGGCCGCGTTGGGCGATCGGGTCAGCCTGTCGCTGGGTGCGATCGTGCACGAGGACGTGCGGCCGTTCGCACCCGCCCGGATGGTGGGTGGGACCGCACGGTGCACCTTCCTCGCGCCGGACGGCACCGTGGTGCTCGAGGAGCAGCGCGCGACGACCCAGCTCGCGTGGTTCGCTCCCCACGTCGCGCAGAGCGAGCGGCTCCGGATCGCCGTCGACGTGCTGCCCGACGAGACCGGCCGGATCGAGCTGGCCCTGCACCTGGTCGGCTCGGCCGTCGTGAGCATCGACGGCGAGGTCGCCTGGAGCGGTGACCTCGTGGGCGAGGGGCTCGACCTCGGCGGCAACCACCGGGTGCCCGGCACCGCCGATATCGCCTGCCCGGTCGACGGCGAGGGGCCGACCCGGATCGTGCTGGACTGGACCCTGCCGAAGGGCCGCGGGCAGTTCGACGAGCACGCCTTCCTGGTGCTGGGCGAGCGGCCCGACGCCGACGGCGACGAGCTGATCGCGGCGGCGGCGGAGGCCGCGCGGGCCGCCGACGTGGCCGTCGTGGTCGTCGGCACCAGCGCCCGGGTGGAGTCGGAGGGCGCCGATCGCGCCGACCTGCGCCTGCCCGGACGCCAGGACGAGCTGGTCGAGGCTGTCCTCGCCGCCAACCCGCGCACCGTCGTGGTGGTCAACTCCGGCGCGCCCGTGCTGATGCCGTGGCGCGAGCGCGTGGCGGCCGTCCTGCTGTCGTGGTTCGGCGGTCAGGAGATGGGCCACGCCCTCGCCGACGTCCTCACCGGCGTCCGGGAGCCCGGGGGGCGGCTCCCGACGACCTGGCCGGCCGTCGAGGACGATCTTCCGGTGCGCGACGTGACGCCCATCGAGGGGCGCCTGCCCTACGCCGAGGGCATCCACCTCGGCCACCGGGCCTGGCTGCGCTCCGAGCGGGTGCCGGCGTACGCCTTCGGTCACGGCCTCGGCTACACGACGTGGGAGCTGGTCAACGTCTCCCTCGACATCGGGGGGCACGGATCGCCGACGGTCACCGCGTCGGTGCGCAACACCGGCGAGCGCGCCGGCAAGCAGGTCGTGCAGGTGTACGCCGAGCGAGCGGACTCGGCCTACGAGCGGCCGGTGCGCTGGCTGGTCGGCTTCGCGGCGGTCGAGGTCGGGCCGGGCGAGTGTGCCACCTTGCGGATCCCCGTCACGCGCCGTGCACTGGAGGTCCGCCACGACGGTGGCTGGGTCCTGGAGCCAGGCGCCTTCGAGTTCGCGGTCGGCTTCGCCGCCGACGACCTGCCCTGGCGCGGTCGCGCCGCGTTGTCGTGACTGCTTAGGAGAGGGTCACACGTGTGACCCTCTCCTGAGCAGACTCCCGTGGGTCCGTGCCGGCGTCGGAGGTCGCCAGCGGCGGGACCGGCAGGAGGGCTCAGCCCAGCGGCGCGTCTAGCTGCCAGTCGAGCAGCATCAGCTCGAGGACCAAGCGCTGGCGCGGGTCGTCGAGGTCGATGCCCGCCAGCTCGCGGACCCGGCGCAGCCGGTAGCGCAGCGTGTTGGGGTGCAGGTGCAGGGTGGTCGCGGCGGCCACCGTGTCACGGTCGTGACGCAGCCACGCCGCGAGGCTGGCGACCAGCTCGCGACCGACCTTGGCGTCGTGGGCGACCAGACGGCTGAGCGGGTTGCCGGCCGCGAGTGCGCCTGCGCACTTCCCGGCGACGCGGCGCAGCGCGATGTCGGACCAGCGCTCCTCGGCGAGCAGGAACGGCTCGCCGGCCTCGGTGGCCAGCCGGGCGGCGTCCTCGGCGTCGTTCAGCAGGGCAGGCAGGTCGAGCGCCGAGCGGGCCGGCGCACTGACCCCGACGACGGCCGTGGCGGCGAAGGAGCGCAGCAGCTGGCGCGCGAGTCGCTTGGCGGCCACCTGCTCGTGGCCCTGCTCGTCCCACCGGACCGACGGGCACCACAGCACGACGAGCGCGTCGCGCACTTCGACGATCAGGTGACCCTCGTCCTCGAGGGAGCGGACGACGCTGGCGGACGGTGCGGGCACCTTCAGCCAGAGCACCCGGGCGCCCTCCAACGGGCGCCCGATCGCGGCGGTGTCGGCGACCAGGGCGGTGCCGGCCAGCAGGCGTCGCAGCGCGGCGGCCGGAGTCGTGGGTCCGTCGATCTCGACCGTCCCGGCCGCGCACATTCCGACCAGGCTGGCCTCGTGCAGCAGCGCCCGGATGGCGCCCTCGAGACCGACGGACTCGGGGACGACGGGTCGCTCGACGTCGGCAGCGCTCCACGCGTGCGGCGAGATGCTCACGGGATCCGCTTGGCCGGGCCGGGGTAGGAGAAGCACTTGCAGGCCGTGTCGTAGGTCGCCACGTTGAAGAGCGTCGCGCCGCTACGGTCGCCGCTGCTGAACGACGTCTGCGAGCCGATCATCTCGGTGCTCTTGAACGACGTGCCGAGCTGCTGGATCGCTGCCGTGATGGCGGCCGCGTCGGTGGTGCCGTTGGTGCGCTTCATCGCGGCCTCGAGCATGAACAGCCCGTCGCAGGTGGAGTAGGCGCCGGCGAAGTCGGCGGCGGCCGACAAGGTGGCTCCGCCCTTCTTGACCAGCGCGATGCAGCGCTCCTGGATCGGCGTGCGCGGGGGCTGCTTCTTGATGCTGACGTCGCGCGACGGGTCGAGGCCGTAGCTGCGGATGTTCTTCATCTGCTCCTCCGGCAGGGGGTTGTTGTCCAGCAGGCCCGCGCCGCCGTTGGTGATGTAGCCGGGGCGGTAGCCCTGCGACTCCGCGGTCTGGGCGAAGAAGTAGAGCGTGACGCCGTCGAGGATGACCTGGTCCACCCCGCGCGAGCGGAACGAGAGCACGGCGTTGCTGACCGCACTGACGCCGCTGGCCGTGGCACCCGAGCCGCGGGGGCAGGCCACGGACATGGTGGCGGCGACCGTGAGGTCCTTCTCCTTGATGAAGGGGTAGAGCTCGCGCTGTTGGGCGCGCACGTGGGCCGGGCACTCGTCGACGACGAGGCCGATCTTGCTCTCCTTCGTCAGCGTGCCGTCCTCGTAGGGGGCGCGGATCAGGATGCGCCACTTCTCGTCGAAGGTCGGGTAGATCGAGGAGATGTAGGGGTACTGCTGGAAGCCGGTGGAGTCACCCGGGTCGTAGCCCGTGGTGAGGTGGGAGATGCCGGCCTTGGTCAGGCAGGTCTCGAAGCTGTCGAGGTAGACGAAGTCGTAGCCCACGACCGACTCGACCTTGTTGTCCTCCGTGAACTTCGAGCACGCCGCCTGGAAGTCGGCCTCCCAGCTGCTGCTGCCCGTGTCGGTGCTGGCGATGATCGGCTCGATCTTGCGCCCCGACAGCCCGCCCTCGGCGTTCATGCCGGCGGCCAGGGCCTTGATGATGTCCTCGCCGCTCAGGGTGTTGCCGGCGCTCACGCCGAACTGCGCCGCCTGGCTCACCGAGGTGGTCAGGAAGCCGACCTTGATCGGGCCGGTGCCCTTCGCGCCGGGACTCACCGGACCGGTGGTGCCGGTGGCGCCAGGCGCCGAGGAGGTGCCTGTGCCGGGCACCGAGCCGCCGCCCGTGGTCGTCGTGGTGCCCCCGTCGCCGAGGATGATCTCGCCGTCCGCGCCGATCGTCGCGCCCTCGGGCAGCACCGTGCCGTCGGGCAGCACCGTGCCGCCACCGGCCACCTGGCCCGGCGCCGCGATCGAGCCGATGGGGGTGCCGTCGGCTGCCTCGATCGTCGTCCCGCACGCGCACACGACCAGGGCGAGCCCGGCCAACAGGCCGGCACGGATCATCCGGGATGGGTGCATCGGTTCAGCAGCCTTTCCTCGCGCGCCTCGACGGTGAGACGTCCACCACAGGGTGAGCCATGCCTGAAAGCGTGTCAAGCACTTTAGTTGAAGCACTTGACACGACCTGGGAAGGTCGCGACTCTGGGCCGACTACCGGCCACCTTCGACACGGGCCGACTCCGAAATGATGAGCGACGCGGGCCCCCCGCGTGCACGCTTTCGCAGAAAGGGACGAGCAGCTGATGGCACTGGCACCGGAGGTGCAGGCCCACCTCGACGCAGGTGACGCCACCGGACTCGGCGACCCCGACTTCGCCGTGCGTCGAGCGGCGCTGAACGTCGAGATCGATCGGATGTTCACCCTCTTCGGCCTGCCCGGCCCCGACGTGCGCACCGAGGAGCACACGATCCTCAGCTCGGGTCGGCGGTTGCCGGCCCGGACCTACCACCCGCCCTCGGTCGACGCCGCGGCTCCGGCCCACGTGCTGCTGCACGGAGGAGGGTGGACGACCGGCACGATCGACAACCTGGTCAGCGACGCGACCGCCCGCCACCGGGCCGCGGAGACCGGCCACGTCGTGTTGGCCGTCGACTACTCCCTCGCGCCCGAGGAGCCCTTCCCCGCGGCGGTGCACGACGTCATCGCCGCGGTGCACTGGCTGCGCGAGCACGCTGTCGGACTCGGCGTCGACCCGGCCCGGATCTCGCTCGGCGGCGCGTCCGCCGGCGCCAACCTCGCCGTCGCGGCGGCTCTCGCCGCACCCGAGCTGGCCGTCACCGCGCTGCTGCTCGAGGTGCCGGTGCTCGACGTCACCCAGACCGCACCGCTGACCGAGGTCACCGAGGGTCCCGAGGCCGGGGTCAGCGCCGAGCTCGCCGAGGAGGTCATGGCCGGGGTGATGAGCGCCTACCTGCCCGACCCGGCGCTGCGCGCCTCTCCGCTCGTGTCGCCCGCCGTCGCCGACGACCTGTCCGGCCTGCCGCCGACGTACATCCTGAACGCCGAGCACGACCTCACCCGCCGCGGCGCCGAGGACTTCGCCCGCCGGCTCGCCGAGGCCGGTGTGCCGGTCACGACGCGGTGCTACGCGGGTGCCCTGCACGGGTCGGCGATCCTGACCCGGGTGTGGGACACCGCCCGGCAGTGGCACGACGACTCGCTCCAGATCCTGCGCGACCTCGCGCTGCTGACCCCCGCCCACTGACA
>WLIH01000226.1 GCA_009702305.1 Actinomycetota bacterium
CGCCGAAGCGTCCGGCGATCAGCGAGCTGACCGTCGAGGTGCCGATCTCGAGGATGTTGGGCTTGACCTCGAAGGTGGGCGAGACGATCAGGACGACCGCGATCGTCTCCCCGAGGGCCCGGCCCAGGCCGAGCATGGTGCCGCCGATGATGCCGCCGCGGCCGAAGGGCAGCACGACGGAGGTGATCATCCCCCACTTGGTGGCGCCCAGGGCGAGGGCGGCCTCCTTCTCGCCGAGGGGGGTCTGCGAGAAGACCTGGCGCATCACGGCGCAGGCCATCGGCATCACCATCATCGCGACCGCGATCCCGGCGCAGAACGAGCTGTAGAGGTAGCGGCTCTCGTCGGGCACCGCAGCCGTCGGGTCGGCACCGCGGACGTCGAAGAACGGCACCCACCCGAAGTTGGCCTGCAGCCACCGGGCGAGCTCGCCCGCGTGCGGCATGATCAGCAGATAGCCCCAGAGGCCGTAGACGATCGACGGGATCGCGGCCATCAGATCGACCAGCGAGACCAGGGTCGGCTTGATCCGGGCCGGTGCGTACTCGCTGATGTAGAGCGCGGTGAGCAGCGCGAGCGGGAAGGCGAAGAACATCGCGACCATCGCGACCGAGATGGTGCCGGTCAGCACCGCGGCGATGCCGATCACGTCGGTGTCGGGCTGCCACGACTGCTCGGTGAAGAAGCTCCACCCGTAGTGCTTGAGCGTCGGGTACGCCTGCCAGCCGAGGAACAGGCCGACGCCACCGGTGATGACGAGGACGCTGGCACCGATGGCGCGTGCACTGTGCTCGAACACGGCGTCGGCACCGGAGGCCTTGCGTGAGAGGCGGCGCGGACGGATCGAGTCCGCGACGATGTCCTCACGGACGGGGATGGTGGTCAACGCTGCCGTTCCTGGTGCTCACGAAGCCCCGGCACTCGCCGAAGCGACGCAAGCATGGGGAGATCACCGCAACGGGAACGGGCGTCCTGAGTGAACGACGGACGAACGTCGACGCCGCCTTTCCCCAACAGGCCATGGGCTCCGGCCGACCGTAGTCACAACGGACTACCCGACCCTCCCAGGCCTAGCCCGAACGGGCCATCAGGCAAGGTGAACGCCCGATGAACGCCCGCCTACTCGACCAACGAGGGGGCGGCTCTCGTCGGCCGAGTGCGGTGGCTCTCGTTGGTCGAGTGCCGCCGAGCGCCAGCGAGGCGGTGTATCGAGACCACCCCGGGCGGAGGCCGCCGGGTCTCGATACGGCGCCGGCGCGCCTACTCGACCAACGGGTTGTCTCGTTGGTCGAGTGCCGCCGAGCGCCAGCGAGGCGGTGGCTCTCGTCGGTCGAGTGCCGCCGAGCGCCAGCGAGGCGGTGTATCGAGACCACCTCCTGCGGAGAGTGCCGGGTCTCGATACGGCGCTGGCGCGCCTACTCGACCAACGAGGAGGTGGCTCTTGTTGGTCGGCGCGACGAGCGCAAGGCGCTCAGGCGAGCTTCTCGAGGATCAGCTCGCGGACCCGGGCGGCGTCGGCCTGGCCGCGCATCTCCTTCATGACCACGCCGATCAGGGCGCCGGCGGCGGCATGCTTGCCGTCGCGGATCTTGTCGGCGACATCCGGGCTGGCGGCGATGGCGTTGTCGACGGCGGTCGAGAGCGCGCCCTCGTCGGAGACGATGGCCAGACCCCGAGCGGCGACGATCTCCTCCGGAGTGCCCTCGCCCGCGAGCAGCCCGTCGAAGACCTGCCGGGCGAGCTTGTCGTTGATCGAGCCGGCGTCGACGAGCGCCTGTACGGCGGCCACCTGGGCGGGGCTGACGCCGAGATCGGCGATCTCGACACCGGAGTCGTTGGCGCGCCGCGCCATCTCCGAGAGCCACCACTTGCGCGCGGCCTGCGGGGCGGCGCCGGCGGCGATCGTCTCCTCGACCAGACCGAAGGCACCCGCACCGATGGTGTCGCGCATCTCCAGGTCCGAGAAGCCCCAGACGGCCTGCAGGCGGGCGCGCTTCTGGGTGGGATTCTCGGGGAGGGTGCCGCGCAGCTCGTCGACCCACTCCCGGCTCGGCGCCACGGGCACCAGGTCGGGCTCGGGGAAGTAGCGGTAGTCCTCGGCGTCCGACTTCTCGCGTCCGCTGGTGGTGACCCCGGTGTCCTCGTGCCAGTGACGCGTCTCCTGCAGGATCGACCCACCGCCGCTGAGGATCGCGGCGTGGCGCTGCATCTCGTAGCGCACCGCCCGCTCGACCGAGCGCAGCGAGTTGACGTTCTTGGTCTCGGTGCGGGTGCCGAGGGCGCCGGTGCCGACCGGTGCCAGCGAGAGGTTCACGTCGGCACGGATCGAGCCCTGGTCCATCCGGGCGTCGGAGACGCCGAGGGCGACGATCAGCTCGCGCAGTTGGGCGACGTACGCCTTGGCGATCTGCGGTGCCTGCTCGCGGGTGCCCATGATCGGGCGGGTGACGATCTCGATCAGCGGGATGCCGGCGCGGTTGTAGTCGACCAGCGAGTAGTCCGCGCCGTGGATGCGGCCGGTGGCGCCACCGACGTGGAGGGACTTGCCGGTGTCCTCCTCCATGTGGGCGCGCTCGATCTCGACCCGGAAGGTCTCACCGTCGACCTCGACGTCCATCCAGCCGTCGAAGGCGATCGGCTCGTCGTACTGCGAGGTCTGGAAGTTCTTCGGCATGTCCGGGTAGAAGTAGTTCTTCCGGGCGAAGCGGCACCACTCGGCGATCTCGCAGTTGAGCGCGAGGCCGATCCGCATGGCGGACTCGACGGCCTTGGCGTTGACCACCGGCATCGCGCCGGGCAGTCCCAGGCAGGTCGGGCAGACCTGCGTGTTGGGCTCGGCCCCGAACTCGGTCGGGCAGCCGCAGAACATCTTGGTCGCAGTGTTGAGCTCGACGTGGACCTCGAGTCCCATCGCCGGGTCGTAGGCCGCCAGCGACTCCTCGAAGGACAGCAGGGTGTCGCTCATCGGTTCTCCTCGGTGGTCGCGTGGCCCGGCGCCGGTGCGAGTGCAGGTGCCAGTGCAGGTGCCTGGGCCAGCAACGGGCCGCCCCACTGCCGCTCCAGCGCGGCCTCGAGGGCGGCGCCGACCCGGTAGAGACGGTCGTCGGCCAGGGCGGGGGCGAGGATCTGGAAGCCGACCGGCAGCCCGTCCTCCTCGGCCAACCCGGCCGGGAGCGAGATGCCAGGCACGCCGGCGAGGTTGGCCGGGATCGTCGCCAGGTCGTTGAGGTACATCGCCAGCGGGTCGTCGAGCTTCTCACCGAGCTTGAACGCCGTCGTGGGCGCCGTGGGCGAGACCAGCACGTCGACCTGCTCGAACGCCGCCGCGAAGTCGCCCGAGATCAAGGTGCGGACCCGCTGTGCGGTGCCGTAGTAGGCGTCGTAGTAGCCGCTGGACAGGGCGTAGGTGCCGAGGATGATGCGGCGCTTGACCTCGTCGCCGAAGCCGGCGTCGCGGCTGGCGCGCATGACGTCCTCCGCGGAGGGCGACTCCACACCCTCGGGCAGCACGCGCAGGCCGTAGCGCATCGCGTCGAACTTCGCGAGGTTGGAGGACGCCTCGCACGGCATGATCAGGTAGTAGGTCGCCAGGGCGTGCACGAAGTGGGGGCACGACACCTCGACCACCTCGGCGCCCGCCGCCACCAGCAGGTCGAGCGACTCCTGGAAGCGGGCGAGCACCCCGGCCTGGTAGCCCTCGCCGGACAGCTCGGTGATCACGCCGACCTTGAGACCGCTCAGGTCCCCGGCGGCGCCGAGCCGAGCCGCCTCGACGAGCGCCGGCAGCGGCTGGTCGATCGAGGTCGAGTCCCGCGGGTCGTGCCCGCCGATCGCCTCGTGCAGCAGCGCGGAGTCGAGCACGGTGCGGGTGACCGGACCGACCTGGTCGAGTGAGTTGGCCATGGCCACCAGGCCGTAGCGCGAGACCCCGCCGTAGGTCGGCTTCACGCCGACGGTGCCGGTGACGGCGCCGGGCTGGCGGATCGACCCACCGGTGTCGGTGCCGAGGGCCAGGGGCGCCTCGAAGGCCGCCAGGGCAGCCGCCGAGCCCCCGCCGGAGCCGCCGGGGATCCGGTCGAGGTCCCACGGGTTGTGGGTGGGGCCGTAGGCCGAGTGCTCGGTCGAGGAGCCCATGGCGAACTCGTCCATGTTGGTCTTGCCGAGGATGGGCAGGCCCGCGTCCTTGAGGCGGGCGACCACGGTGGCGTCGTACGGCGGGATCCAGCCCTCGAGGATCTTGGAGCCGCAGGTGGTCGGCAGGCCGCGGGTCGCGAGGACGTCCTTGACCGCGATCGGCACACCGTCCAGGACCGAGGCGGGGCTGCCCGCGGCGCGGCGGGCGTCGGACGCGGCGGCGGCCGCGAGGGCGCCCTCGGCGTCGACGTGGAGGAAGGCGTGCACCTGGCCGTCGACCGCGGCGATCCGGTCGAGGTGGGCCTGCGTGAGCTCGACGGACGTGACCTCACCCGCCGCCAGCGCGTCGGCGAGCTCCGCGGCGCTCTTCGTGATCCAGGCGCTCACTGCTCGTCCCCCAGGATCCGCGGCACCATGAAGCGCTGCTGCTCCGACGCCGGGGCCCCGGCCAGCGCCTCCTCGGCGCTCAGGCACGGCACCGGCACGTCGGCGCGGAAGACGTTGGTCAGGGGCAACGCGTGCGAGGTCGGCGCGACGTCGTCACCGGCGACCCCGCTGATCGAGGCGACCGACTCGAGGATCACCGACAGCTGCGGGGCGATGTGGTCGAGCTCGGCGTCGGACAGGTCGATCCGGGCGAGGTTCGCGAGGTGCGCGACCTCGTCCCGCGTGATCTCAGGCATGGGGTCCATCCTAGGAGGCTCAGAGCCCGGGCCGATCGGCACCCAACCGCATCTCGACCCGCGGCGTCTGACAGGTGTGACTTCCCGGGAGAACACATGACGCGACCACCGACCGACGCGCAGTTCAGCGAGTTCGTGCACGCCACCTGGCCCTCGCTCTACCGCACGGCCTACCTCCTGCTCGGCGACCACGCCGAGGCGGAGGACCTCGTCCAGACGGCCCTCGCCAAGACGTACGCCGCGTGGCCGAGGGTGCGCACCCTCGAGGCCGCCCCCGGCTACGCGCGTACCACGATGATGAACACGGCTGCCTCGTGGTTCCGCCGGCGCTCCTGGCGCAACGAGCGACCGACCGAGGTGCTGCCCGAGCCGGCCTACGTCACCGACCCGAGCCTGCGGCCGACCGTCGTCGACGCTCTCGCCCACCTCGCCCCGCGCCAGCGCGCCGTGATCGTGCTCCGCTACTACGACGACCTCGGCGTCGCCGACACCGCCCACGCCCTCGGGATCTCCGAGGGCACCGTGAAGAGCCAGACCTCCGACGCCCTCGCCCGGCTGCGCGCCCTGCTGGGCGACAGCGTCGTACCTCAGACCTTGGGAGCCCACCGTGACTGAACGACTCAGCAGCCTGCTGCGCGACGAGGCGGACGGCCTC
>WLIH01000227.1 GCA_009702305.1 Actinomycetota bacterium
CACCGAGCTCGATCGCCTCGCTGGCGCTCGGCGGCACTCGACCACCGAGCTCGATCGCCTCGCTGGCGCTCGGCGGCACTCGACTTCCGAGGACGCTCCTCGTTGGTCGAGTAAGGCGCGCTAGCGCCTGTATCGAGACCGTGCCACCGACCTGGTCAGCCGAGCGGGTCGCGCCGACACGGCTGGGAGGCCAGCGCGCCGCAGGCAGGCAGCGGACCGCGGGCGCGGCCGCGCTCCTGCGTGACCACGAGCCGCGACGGGTGCTCGGCGTCGTGCAGCACGGTCAGCATCGCCGGCTGCCCGACCCCGGTCGGGAGCGCGTTGGGGGTGAAGCCCCACAGCCCGGTCTGGCTGGGGCTGTCGAGCCAGATCCGCAGCGACGACCCCGTCCGGAAGGCGTGGCTGAACGGCAGGATCTCGATGCGCGCAGCAGCGGGCTCGCCGATCGGCAGATCGCGCTGCGCCGCCTGCGTGTGCGGGTGGTACGGCGAGGTGCGCGTCGAGCGCGAGCGGTCGAGCGCCCGGTGGGAGAGCCGGAGCCAGCCGCGCTGCACGTAGACCTCCTGGCCGTCGGGGCGGACCTCGGTGACGGTGACCTGTACGTCGGCGTCGGGTGCCGTCGACGTCACCCACAGGTCCAGGCTCGCGCCTCCGGTGAGCACCAGGTCGCGGGTCAGCGGTGCGGTCGTGAAGGCGGCCGAGCCGAGCGGGTTCACCGGCATGGCCTGCCACGTCACGCCGTACGCGACGCTCTGGTCGATCGCGATCTGCTCGCTGACCAGACCCGGTGAGGGCAGCGGTGTGAGATACGACGTGCCGGCGGTCGCGCCCGCGGCCACCGGAGCGCCGAGGGTGCCGTCCGGACCGAGGCGGAAGGTGCGGACCGTGCCCGGGAACGGCCGGGTGTCGGAGGTGGTGACCCAGGCGGGGTCGTAGCCGTCGACCGCGGTCTCGTGCCAGATCTGCACATGGGGGGTGCGCTGCCAACCGTTGCGCTCGCCCTTGAGGTAGTGGTCGAAGTACTGGTGCAGCAGCGCGCGCGAGCGAGGGGACTCGGCGTACATGCCGTGCATGCCGTTGGTGCCGATCGTCCAGGTGGTGCGGGGGTCGGTCTTCTCGAACGCGAGCCCGCCCCGGACGCCGGTCTGCTCGTCCTGCCACGACATCTCGCCGAGCACCGGCACATCGATGCGCGACAGACCGCGCTCCGGGCTGCGCGAGCGGAAGAACCGGTCGTCGTAGGGGTGCTGCAGCCCGCTGAGGGTCACGCCGCCCGGCACGCCGAGCACCTGGTGGCTCGCGATGTTGGCCAGGCACTCGGGGTCGCTCATCGACTGGGCCTGCTGGGCGGCCTGGGCCCACGACAGGTGCAGGGCGGCCTCCCACGCCACCGGGAACTGGGTGTTGGCGATGCCGCCGGGGTAGCCCACGTCCCGGTAGGCGTCGCTGACGACCATGCCGGGCGCGATCGCGGCGAGATGCTCGGGTTGCTCGGCGGCGACCAGGAGCTGGGTGAAGCCGGCGTAGGAGAACGAGAACATGCCGACCTTGCCGCTCGACCACGGCTGGGAGCCGGCCCACTCGACCGCCGCCGCTCCGTCGGTCGCCCAGTGCGGGCTGAACAGGTCGAACTCGCCGGCCGAGCAGGCGGTGCCGCGGACGCTGACCCCGACGATAGCGTAGCCGTCGGCCAGCATCTCGGCACCGAAGTCGTCGTTGACCCGGGTCGGGTTGCTGCCGGCGTTGTAGCCCTCGTACTGCAGCAGCGTCGGGAAGGGACCCTCGCCCTCGGGCCGCAGCACCGTGTACTTGAGGTGGGTGCCGTCGGGAGCGTCGAGGTAGCCGCTCTCGGTCACGATGACCGGGTCGGCGGCCCGCGCGGTGTCGCCCGGACGGGGCACCAGGGCAGTCGACCCGGCGAGCAGGGCGACGAGGAGCGGGACGGCGAGGCGAGGGCGGGGCACGCAAAGTAAACGAACCGACGTGGCGGTCGTCACGCCAGTGAGTCAGCCAGTGAGTCGGCCCCGATCGCCGCGCCGGCCACCAGCCCGGCGGCCGCGGCGTTGAGCACCGAGGCCATCGGCATCGGCAGGTCCGCGACGTGGGCCAGGTCGCCGGCGGCGTACACCCCTGCCCGGCTGGTGCGTCCGAGCACGTCGACCCGCACGCACCCGGACGGGTTGAGGTCGAGACCGAGCTGCTCGGCGAACGGCGCCGCCTGGGTGGACGTCGTCGTCACGAACATCCCGCCGACCTCCTCGTCCGGGCCGTCGGCGAACGACACCGTGGCGCCGGCGCTGCTGCGACACAGCCCGACGATCGGCTCGCCACGCACGCAGACGCCGGCGGACTGCAGCGCCCGTGCGAGGTCCGGGTCGAGGGCCGCACCGTCGCTCAGCACGGTGAGGCGCGCTGCGATGGGCGCCATCAGCCCGGTCAGGTGCAGCAGCTGGGGTCCGGAGCCGAGGACGGCGACGTGGGTGCCGGCCATCTCGTGGCCGTGGCAGTAGGGGCAGTGCGCGACGACCGAGCCGAAGAGCGCCTCGACGCCGGGCACCGCCGGCAGGGCGTCGCGGACGCCGGTGGCCAGCACCAGGCGGCGCGCCGTCACGCGCTCCCCGTCGCTCAGCGTGACGGCGTACCCCTCGTCCTCGGGCGCGACGAGCGCTGCGCGGTCCTCGCGCACGGTGACGGTGGCGTACGCCGCGATGTCGGCCCGGGCCCGCGCGCGCAGCTCGGCCGGCGGCGTGCCGTCGTGGGTCAAGAAGTTGTGCAGGTGCTCGGCGGGCGCGTTGCGGTACTGCCCCGAGTCGAGCACGAGCACCCTGCGGTGCATCCGGCCCAGGGTGAGGGCGGCCTGCAGGCCAGCCGGCCCGCCGCCGATGACGATCACGTCGTGCTGCATCTCGATCTCCTCGACTTGTGTGGAGCTCGAGCGTGTGACTTCATGTCGACATGAAGTCAACTCCCTGGTCGGTCGGTGAGGTCGCGCGTCGCCTGGGGGTGGCCACGCACGTGCTGCGGCACTGGGAGGACGAGGGGCTGATCGCGCCGGCGCGCGACTCGGCCGACCGTCGACGCTACGGTCCTGCCGACCTCACCCGGCTCGCCGTGATCATGAGCAGCAAGGCGGCGGGGATGAGCCTCGTGCAGATCCGGGTGCTGCTCGACGCCGAGGCTCACGACCGCCACCGGATCCTGAGCGACCACCTCACCGACCTCGACCGCCGGATGACGGAGATGGAGCGCTCGCGCCACCTCACCGTGCACGCCCTCGGCTGCCGGGCCCACGACGTCGCCGCCTGCCCGACGTTCGCGGCCCACGTGCAGGACATCGTCGACGGCAAGGTCACCGGGCTGGCCTTCGGGCCCGAGCAGCTTGTCGGCCCCGGCTGATAGAAGAGGACCATGCCTCGGACCCCCCTCCGCGTGACCTCCCGCGTCGCCACCGCGCTCGTGGCCCTGGTGGTCGCGGTCGCAGCCCTGGGCGGCTGCGACCAGGTGGCCGACCAGGTCAGCGGCCCCGACCCGGCGCCCGCGATGCAGGCGCTCGCGGACGGGCTGGCCGCTGGAGACCTGGCCGAGGTCCCGCTCGTCGGGGGCAGCGCGCCCCGGGCCACTACGGCGTACGCCGCCCTGGTCGAGGGGCTCGGCGACGTGTCGCCGAGCGTGTCCGCGGGCGAGATCAGCGAGGACGGCGACACCGCCACGGGGGAGCTGGGCTGGACCTGGGTGCTCGACGGGCAGGAGTGGACCTACCTGACGCAGGTGGAGCTGACGCGCGACGGCGACGCCTGGGGCGTCGTGTGGTCGCCGTCGGTCGTCGAGTCGTCACTGGCCGAGGGCGAGGTGCTCGAGTCCACCCCGATCGGCGCGCGACGCGGCGACGTGCTGGGCGCGCGGGGGCTCGCGCTCGTGACCGCGCGCCCGGTGACCCGCTTCGGCATCGACCGCAGCCAGGTGCCTGCGCGCCGTGCGGGAGAGTCCGCCCGTCGGCTGGCGGCGCTGCTCGACATCGACCCGGTCGACTACGTCAAGCGGGTCGACGCGGCCGGCGAGCTGGCCTTCGTCGAGGGCATCGTCTATCGCCGTGACGAGGTGCCGACCGCCGTCAGCCAGGGCTACCGCGCCATCGAGGGGGCGGTCGCCCTCACCGACGACCTGCCGCTGCCTCCCAGCCGCGGCTTCGCCGGTCCGATCCTCGGCACCGTCGGCGAGGTCACCGCGGAGATGATCGAGGACGATCCCGACACCTACCGGATCGGCGACGAGGCCGGACTCTCCGGCCTCCAGGCGAGGTACGACGACGAGTTGCGCGGCATGCCGGGGGTGGTGGTCGACGCCGTCGCCGGGGAGGGCGAGTCGGCGACCGAGCGCGAGCTGTTCCGGGTCGAGCCGACCCAGGGCGACCCGCTGCAGCTCACCCTCGACCTCGACCTGCAGACCGAGGCCGAGGCCCTGCTGGCCGGTGTCGCTCCGGCGAGTGCGCTGGTCGCGATCCGACCCAGCACCGGCGCGATCCTCGCGGCGGCCAACGGCCCCGGCACGGCCGGCTACAACACCGCCACCTTCGGGCAGGCCGCCCCCGGCTCGACGTTCAAGATCGTCAGCTCGCTGGCCCTGCTGCGCTCGGGGCTGACGCCGTCCAGCGCGGTCCCGTGCACGACGAGCGTCACGGTCGACGGCAAGCGCTTCACCAACTACTCCGACTACCCGTCCGGCGCCACCGGCCAGATCCCGCTGAGCGCGGCCGTCGCCAACTCCTGCAACACCGCCTTCATCTCCCAGACCGACCGCCTGGGCGGCACCGATCTCTTCGACGCCGCCGTCTCCCTCGGGCTCGGGCTCGACCACGACCTCGGCTTCCCGGCCTACTTCGGCAGCGTCGAGCCGCCCGCCTCCGAGACGGAGGCCGCCGCCGACATGATCGGGCAGGGCACGATCCTCGCCTCCCCGATGGTGATGGCGACCGTGATCGCGTCGGTCCAGCAGGGCGCGACGGTGGTGCCGCACCTCGTCGACGGCTATCAGGACGTCGCTCCTGACGGTGCCGCCCCGTTGTCGAAGGCGGAGGCCGCGGCGCTGCGCTCGATGCTGCGCGGCGTGGTGACCTCCGGCAGCGGCCGGGGGCTCGCCGACCTGCCGGGGCCTGCGGCGATCGCCAAGACCGGCACCGCGGAGTTCGCGCGGGACGGCCGCATCCTCACCCATGCCTGGATGGTCGCCGCGCAGGGCGACCTCGCCGTCGCCGTCTACGTCGAGGTCGGCGACTCCGGCTCCGGCACCGCCGGCCCGATCCTCGAGGCCTTCCTCCGCGCCGCTCGGTAGCTCGCGGTCTCGATACACCGCCTCGCTGGCGCTCGGCGGCACTCGACCACCGAGGTTGATGGCCGGTTCTCGTCGATCGAGTAGCGAGCGCCAGCGAGCGTATCGAGATCTGGTGACCACGGGCCTGG
>WLIH01000228.1 GCA_009702305.1 Actinomycetota bacterium
GGAGTAGGCGACCACCCCGCGGCGCAGCCGGCCGACGACGTCGCGCGCCGTGCGTCGCAGGGGCGAGTCGCCCGCCGCATCGGCCACCTGGCCGGCGAGATCGATCAACTGCTTCATCCAGCGGACGAAGTCGCCCGCGGCCAGCTCGCTCGGCCCGAGCACGTCGTCGAGCTCGTCACCCTCCGCCCAGCGGTAGGCGACCCAGGCGAAGCCCAGATCGGGCGGTCGCAGGAAGTCGAGGTGGTGCTCGCGCTCCAGGGTGTCGAGCTGACCCCACAGGCGCACCATCTCGGCGATCGCCTCCTTGGCGCGCCCGCCCGGCAGCCGGGGCGAGGACGCGGCCACGGCCCGGCGGGACTCGAAGACCAGCACGGACAGCGCGGCCGCGAGCTCCGACGGCGTGAGGTCGTCCCACAGGCCCGCTCGCATCGACTCGGCCGCGACCAGATCCATGTCGGAGTAGATCCGCCTCAGGTGCCGCCCTCGGTCGGTGACGGTGTCGCCGGCGAGGTACTCCAGCGCCGTCAGCACCTCACACACCCGGTCGAACTGCCGGGCGACCGTGTTGGTGCGCTGCTCGACCCGCCGCTGCAGGGTCTTCGCGTCGCGGTCGAGCTTGTGCCAGCGCTCGGCCCAGCGCGAGTGGTCCTCGCGATCGGGGCAGGCGTGGCAGGGGTGCTCGCGCAGCTCGGCGCGCAGCGCCTGCACCTGGTCGTCCCACTCGCCGTGCGCGCCCGACCCGCCCGCGCGGCGCGAAGCGGGCGGCGGGGTCAGGTCGTGGGTCCGTGATCGCAGCGCTGCCGCGAGGTCGCGGCGCATCTGGGGGTCGCGGCCGTTGAAGCTCTTGGGCACCTTGATCCGGGTCAGCGCCACCACCGGCACCGGGAAGTCGATCATCGCCAGGCGCCGCGCTGGGCGGTCCGCCGTCACGACGTAGGGGCGCGGTCCCTCGGGCGACCAGCCGGGATCGATGACGACGGCGTAGCCGGCGAACTTGCCGGTCGGCACCAGGATCACGTCGCCGGGCTTGAGCACCTTCAGCGAGTCGATCGCCTCCTGGCGACGGTCGGCGCGCTTGGAGCGGCTCGCGCCCTTCTCGACATCGCTGATCCTCCGGCGCAGGGCGGCGTACTCCATGAAGTCCCCGCGGTCGCACTGCGCGGCCTCGGCGTAGCCGTCGAGGGCGTCGTGGCTCTTGCGCAGCTGCCGGGCCAGACCGACGACGGCCTTGTCGGCCTGGAACTGCGCGAACGACTGCTCGAGCAGCTCGCGGGCCCGGACCCGACCGAACTGGTGCACGAGGTTGACGGCCATGTTGTACGACGGTCGGAACGACGAGCGCAACGGATACGTGCGCGTCGAGGCGAGGCCGGCGACCTCGCGCGGGTCCATGCCGGGCTGCCAGAGCACGACGCCGTGGCCCTCGGTGTCGAGGCCGCGGCGGCCGGCGCGCCCGGTGAGCTGGGTGTACTCCCCCGGGGTGATGTCGGCGTGCGTCTCGCCGTTCCACTTCGAGAGCTTCTCGATGACCACGGTGCGGGCCGGCATGTTGATGCCGAGGGCCAGCGTCTCGGTCGCGAAGACCACCTTGCACAGTCCCCGGAGATAGAGCTCCTCCACACACTGCTTGAAGGCGGGCAGCATCCCGGCGTGGTGGGCGGCGACGCCGCGGGTGAGGCCGTCGAGGAAGTCGTGGTAGCCCAGCACGTGGAGGTCGTCCTCGGGCAGGTGGCGACAGCTCTCCTCGACGAAGGCGAAGATCTGGTCGCGCTCCTCGGGCGAGGTGAGCCGGATGCCGGCGTTGAGGCACTGGGTGACGGCGGCGTCGCAGCCGACCCGGCTGAAGATGAACACGATGGCCGGCAGCAGCTGCGAGCGGTCGAGCCGCTCGATGACCTCCGAGCGGCTCGGGATCCAGACGCGGCGCCCGTTGCCCACCTGCTTGGGTCCGCCGCCCGGCTTGGAGCGTCCGCGCGGCGAGCGGCGGTCCTTGAGGCGGGTCGCTGCCCAGTCGTCGCGCGCGAGCTTGACCAGCTCGTCGTTGACCGGGGCGCCCTCCTTGACGAACCCCGCGGCGGCGTCGACGTCGGAGGAGGCGAAGAGGTCGAGCAACCGGCGCCCGACGATCACGTGCTGGTAGAGCGGCACCGGCCGCTTCTCCTCCACGATCGTGGTGGTGTCGCCCCGGACGGTCTCGAGCCACTCGCCGAACTCCTCCGCGTTGGAGACCGTCGCGGAGAGCGAGACCACCGACACCGAGTCCGGCAGGTGGATGATCACCTCCTCCCAGACCGCGCCGCGGGACCGGTCGGCGAGGTAGTGCACCTCGTCCATCACGACGTAGCCCAGTCCCAGCAGCGTCTGGGACCCGGCGTAGAGCATGTTGCGCAGGACCTCGGTGGTCATCACGACCACGGGTGCCTCGCCGTTGACGACGTTGTCGCCGGTGAGCAGTCCCACCTGGTCGGGGCCGTAGCGCTGCACGAGATCGTGGTACTTCTGGTTCGACAGGGCCTTGATGGGGGTCGTGTAGAAGGCCTTGCGCCCCGTGGCGAGCGCCAGGTGGATGGCGAACTCGCCGATGATCGTCTTGCCGGAGCCGGTGGGTGCCGCGACGAGCACGCCGCGACCCTCCTCGATGTCCTTGCACGCGGCGACCTGGAAGTCGTCGAGCGCGAAGTCGTAGAGCGCCTCGAAGTCGCGGAAGACCGGGTGATCGCGGTGGCGGCGGTAGTCGGCGTAGCGCTGTGCGGGCGACTGCTCGTCCTGGGTCACCATCCCAACCTACGCGGTGACGCTCGCCCACCTCACGCCAGGATCGTGAGCGCGCCGGGCGCGCACTCCACCGTCAGCGGCAGCGGACCGAACCGCTCGCCATCGGCGTAGGTGACGATCGCCGGGGCCGAGACCCGCACCTCACGGGCCAGGTGATGCTCGTAGGCCGGGTGCTCCGCGATGGTGCCGTTGAACAGACGCGGGTAGGCCCGCACCAGACCGAGCTTGCTGAGCGGCCGCACGACGACCACATCGAGCAGGCCGTCGTCGAGGCGGGCACCCTCGGTGATGCGCAGACCGCCGCCGAACGACGGCCCGTTGCCCACCGAGACGAGGGTGGCCTCGACCTGGTGACGCACCCCGTCGAGTTCGAGGTCGTAGGTGCGGGGCGCGAAGGTGCGCAGCTCGGCGAGCGTCGCGAGGTTGTAGCGCATCTGGCCGCGCGGCCAGGTCATCGCGTTGGCGCGCTCGTTGACCACCGCGTCGAATCCGGCGCACAGCACCGTGGCGTAGTACGACGAGCCGCTGCGGGCCAGGTCGCTGACGCGGGTCCGTCCGGCCACGACCACGTCGGCGGCGGCCACCGGGTCGGTGCGCGGCAGGTCGAAGTAGCGCGCCACATCGTTGCCCGTGCCGGCCGGGATCAGCCCGAGGGGCACACCCGTGCCGGCGAGCAGTTGGAGGGCGAGGTGCACCAGTCCGTCGCCACCGCAGACGACCAGGGCGTCGACGCCGTCGTCGAGGGCGGCTCGGGCCAGCCTGCGCGCGTCGTCGGCGTCTGCGCCGACGAGGTCGTGCACGGCGACGCCGGCCGCCTGCAGCCGGGCCAGGGCGAGCACCCGTGCCCGAGCTCCCTTGCCCTTGCCTGACGTGGGGTTGGTCAGCAGGGCGACCTCGCGCGGCAGACGCCGCTCAGTCATCGTCGGGCCGGTCGCGACCGATGCGCAGCTGCACTCGGTAGTCGTCGGCCGAGGCCCCCACTCCGCGAGCCAGCCGGCCGATGGCGTCGAGCACGAGGTCGGCGTTGAAGGCCTGCCCGGGCACGGCCAGGGTGACCCGTCCGCCGTCGTCGCCGCTGCGGACGATCAGGATCTCGCCGTGGCGCCAGGACTGGTGGGCGTGACGACGGGTCAGGTCGTCGGCTACGGCCTCCGGGTAGGCCTCGTCGACCGCGAGCAGGTCGCAGTCGAGGGATTCGTGACCCGGCGCGGCCAGCCGCCCGGTCACCCGATGACCGCCGCGCAGCCCGGACGTCGCCGTCCAGGTCACCTCCGCGACCCCCAGCCACTCCGGCAGGTCGAACGGATCGACCTCCACCAGCGGACCGGGTCCGCTCACAGCACCGACTTCTCGTCCGGCGAGAGGCCGGCTCCGGGGCGCGTGCGATCACGTCGCCGGTCGTTGACCTTGGCTATGACCACCGAGATCTCGAAGAGCACGACCATGGGGATCGCCATGAAGGTCATGGTGAACGGGTCGGCCGACGGCGTGGCGATCGCGGCGAAGACGAAGATGCCGATGATGATCCACGCCCGGTGCGTGCCGAGCGACTTGCCCTTGACGACGCCCGCGAGGTTGAGGAGCACCACGAAGACCGGGATCTCGAAGGCGATGCCGAACACCAGCAGGGTGCGGGTGAAGAAGGTGAGGTACTCGGAGAAGTCCACGAGGTTGGTGACACCGTCGGGGTTGAACCCGATCAGCACCTCGAGGCCCTTGGGCAGCGTGACGTAGCCCATCACGATGCCGACCATGAACAGGGGTCCGGCGACGCCGGCGAAGACTCGCGACCACTTGCGCTCGTTCTTGTGCAGCCCGGGCAGCACGAACGCCCAGATCTGGTAGAGCCAGAACGGGCTACCACCGATGAGGGCGGCGAAGCCGCAGAGCTTGAGGTAGAGCATCAGGCCGCCACCAGGACCACTGGTGGTGGCGATGGTCTCCTTGCCGTCAGGCAGCGCCTCGGCGGCGTCCTGGTACGGCCCGTAGACCAGGTCGTAGAGGGCGTCGAAGAAGAACAACGCGACGATCAGACCGATCGTCAAGATCAGAGCGACCTTGAAGATGCGCCCGCGCAGCTCGCGCAGGTGGTCCGAGAGCGCCATCCGGCCATCGGCACCGATGGGGTGCATGGGCGCACCGGAGAAGAGGCGGTAGACGCCGACGATCGACACGGGGATGAAGGAAGGAGCCGGCGTCAGCCGTGGTTCTTGTCGGTCTGCGGCTCCTGCGCGACGGTGACGTCGTCGACCGGCGTCGCAGGCAGCTCGGCCGGCGGGGTGGCCTTCGGCTCAGGACCGGCGACGGCGTCGTCGTCGTCGCGCAGCCCCTTGGTCTCCGCCTTGAAGATGCGCAGCGCCTGGCCGGTGCCGCGGGCGAGGTCGGGCAGCTTCGCGGCACCGAACACGAGCACCACGATGACCAGGATGACCAGCCATTCGGCGCCCTGGGGCATGGAAATCAACGGGGCGATCATCGCGACCTTCTCTTTCGGGTGTGAGGCATGGGTCGTACCGGTTGCGCTCTCATCGTACGCCTTCCGATGCGTACAGGCTGAGGGACTCCTGAAGCGCGGCTGTGTGGATCTGTCGCGCGGAGGCGGGTGCGACGACGGAGGCGTGCGGGCTCAGTCGCAGCAGCAGACGCGTGAGCCAGGCCTCGTCGGCGACCAGGAGATCGA
>WLIH01000229.1 GCA_009702305.1 Actinomycetota bacterium
GCCGACACCGGCACCGGCGACATCGCGCTCTGGCACGTGACGGAGTCGATCGAGGTGCCCGCGATCAAGCTGGTCGCGAAGGGCGACGAGTCCTACGAGGCCGCCGGCGCACCGCTGACGGTCGCCGGCTGGGGCACGGAGTTCTTCCTCTCCCCGACGGCGCCCGACGTGATGAAGAAGGTCGACGTCGACGCCGTCGCCGACGACGCCTGCTACGGCAACTCGCTGGTCATGGGCTTCCAGCCCGACACCGAGATCTGCGCGCAGACGCTGCTCGGCGACTCCTGCCAGGGCGACTCCGGCGGCCCGCTGTTCGGCGTCGACGCTGCCGGCAAGCCGGTGCAGGTCGGCGTGGTCTCCTACGGCCTCGGCTGTGCGATCCCCGGCTTCGCCGGCGTCTACGGCGAGGTCAACAACCCCGCCATGCGCGACTTCATCTCGGCCACGATCGGCTCGGCCAAGACCAAGGGCAAGCCGCGGCGCCACTGACGTGTCCGTCCCGGCAGGGGCGGTGGGTGAGCGGTAGGGTCGGCGCCGTGCAGGCCTACCTCGACCTCGTCCGACGGATCCTCGACGAAGGCGTCGAGAAGACCGATCGCACCGGCACCGGGACGCGCTCGGTCTTCGGGCACCAGATGCGCTTCGACCTGCAGTCCGGCTTCCCGCTGGTGACCACGAAGAAGGTGCACACGCGCTCGATCTTCGGCGAGCTCCTGTGGTTCCTGCGCGGCGACACCAACGTGACCTGGCTGCAGGAGCGGGGCATCACGATCTGGGACGAGTGGGCCGACGAGGCCGGCGACCTCGGTCCGGTCTACGGCTACCAGTGGCGCTCCTGGCCGACCCCCGACGGGCGCCACGTCGACCAGATCGCGCAGGTCGTCGAGCAGATCCGCACCAACCCCGACTCGCGGCGTCACCTCGTCTCGGCGTGGAACGTCGCCGACATCCCCGACATGGCGCTGGCGCCGTGCCACACGATGTTCCAGTTCTACGTCGCCCCGCAGGCCGACGGCCCGGGCCGGCTCAGCTGCCAGCTCTACCAGCGCTCGGGCGACGTGTTCCTCGGCGTCCCGTTCAACATCGCGTCGTACGCCCTGCTCACCCACATGGTCGCGCAGGTCACCGGTCTCGAGGTCGGCGACTTCGTGCACACGCTCGGCGACGCCCACCTCTACCTCAACCACCTCGAGCAGGCCGAGCTGCAGCTGACCCGTGAGCCGCGCCCCTTGCCGACGCTGTGGCTCGACCCGAGCATCACCCGCCTCGACGCCTTCGACCTGGAGCACCTCGAGGTCCGTGGCTACGACCCGCACCCGGGGATCAAGGCGCCGATCGCGGTATGACGAAGCGGATCATCCTGGTCGCCGCCGTGGCCCGCAACGGCGTGATCGGCAACGGGCCCGACATCCCCTGGTCGGTGCCCGGCGAGCAGCGCGAGTTCAAGGCGCTGACCCTGGGCCACACGCTGGTGATGGGGCGCACGACCTACGAGTCGATCGGGCGACCGCTGCCCGGACGCACGACGATCGTGCTCACCCGCGACCCGGCCTGGTCGGCCGAGGGTGTGCTGAGCGCCCGCAGCTTCGAGGCGGCGCTGATCCGGGCCTCGTCGTGCGAGGGCGAGATCATCGTCGCCGGCGGAGCCCAGGTCTACGCCGAGGCCGTCCACCTGGCGAGCGAGCAGATCATCAGCGAGATCCCGCTCGAGCCCGACGGCGACGCGTTCTACCCCGCCGTCGACCTGCGCCGCTGGGAGGAGACCGACCGCGAGCGGTTCGAGGGCTTCGAGCGGGTCTGGTACTCCCGCCTCCCGGTCGCCTGATTGAGTGGGGCGCATGGAACTCCGCGTCTTCACCGAGCCCCAGCAGGGTGCCACCTACGACGACCTGCTCGCCGTCGCGCTCGAGGCCGAGCGTCTCGGCTTCGGGGCCTTCTTCCGCTCCGACCACTACCTCGGCATGGGCACGCCGGGGCTCCCGGGCCCGAGCGACGCCTGGATCACGCTCGCCGGCCTGGCCCGCGACACCAGCACCATCCGGCTCGGCACCCTGATGACGAGTGCGACCTTCCGCTTCCCCGGCCCGCTGGCGATCAGCGTCGCCGGTGTCGACCAGATGAGCGGCGGGCGCGTCGAGCTGGGTCTGGGGGCCGGGTGGTTCGACGCCGAGCACACGAAGTACGCCATCCCGTTCCCCTCGGTGGGGGAGCGCTTCGACCGGCTCGAGGAGCAGCTCGAGATCGTCACCGGGCTGTGGTCGACCGAGGGCGGGTACTCCTTCGACGGCACCCACTACCAGGTCGCCGACTCGCCCGGGCTGCCCAAGCCGACCCAGCGCGGCGGCCTGCGCGGCGGCCCGCCGGTGCTGATCGGCGGCGGCGGCAAGCGGCGCACCCCGGCCCTCGCCGCGGCGTACGCGGACGAGTTCAACCTCCCGTTCATGCCCTACGCCGACGGCCTGGTCCAGAACGACCGCGTCCGCCGAGCCTGCGAGTCGATCGGTCGCGACCCGGCCTCGATGATCTTCTCGAGCGCGCTGGTGCTCTGCGTCGGCCGCGACGAGGCCGAGGTGGAGCGGCGCGCGGCGGCGATCGGGCGAGACAAGGACGAGCTCCGGGAGAACGGCCTGGCCGGCATCGTCTCGGAGGTCGTGGACAAGATCGGGCGCTACGCCGACTCGGGCCAGACTCGTCTCTACCTGCAGACCCTCGACCTCGGCGACCTCGATCACCTCCGCCTGGTCGCGGAGGAGGTCGTGCCGGCGCTGTGATGCCGGCGCGGTGAGGCCGCGCCGGGGCCGATAGCCTGACCCCATGACGTCGCCTGCTGCTCCGTTCGGACGCGTCCTCACCGCGATGGCCACGGCCTTCCACGAGGACGGCGCCCTCGACCTCGACGGCACCCAGCGGATCGCCCGACACCTGGTCGCCCACGGCCACGACGGCCTCGTCGTCTCCGGCACGACCGGTGAGTCGCCGACCACCACCAAGGAGGAGGACGGCGAGGTGCTCGCCGCCGTCCGCGACGCGGTCGGCCCCGACATCTCGCTGGTCGCCGGCGTCGGCACCAACGACACCCGCACCTCGACGTACCTCGCCCAGCAGGCCCGCGCCAACGGCGCCGACGGCGTGCTCCTCGTGACGCCCTACTACAACAAGCCCGGCCAGCGCGGCATCCTCCAGCACTTCCGACAGGTCGTCGACGCCGCCGAGCTGCCCGTGATGCTCTACGACGTCCCGGGGCGCACCGCCAGCCAGATCGCCCTCGAGACCTACGAGGAGATGGCCGGCTGGGAGCAGGTCGTGGCGGTCAAGGACGCCGTCGGCGACTTCCCGCGCGGCGTGCGGATCATGCAGATGGGCTACGCCCTCTACTCCGGCGACGACATCGCCAACCTCGGCTGGCTCGCCCACGGCGCGGCCGGCTTCGTGTCGGTGTGCGGCCATGTGTGCGGCGACGACCTCAAGGCGATGTACGACCTCTTCCACGCCGGTGACGTGCCCGGTGCCCGACAGATCTTCACGCGGCTGCTCCCCGCGATCGACGCCGTGATGGGTGTCGCCAACTACGGAGCCACCACCGCCAAGGCAGCACTCCAGCTCCAGGGCGTCATCGACAACCGGTTCGTCCGCTCGCCTCTGGTGGAGCTCGACGACGACGAGGTCGCCGCGCTGCGCGCCGGCCTGGTCGCGGCCGGCCTACTCCAGTGAGGGACCACTCGTGAGCCACTACCACCCCGAGCTCTCCGCGCCGCCCGCCCTGCCGAAGGGCGCACTGCGGGTCATCCCGCTCGGCGGGCTCGGCGACGTCGGTCGCAACATGACCGTCTTCGAGTACGACGGCCGCCTGCTCATCGTCGACTGCGGCGTGCTCTTCCCCGAGGACCACCACCCGGGCGTCGACCTGATCCTGCCCGACTTCGACGCCATCCGGGACCGCCTCGACGCGGTCGAGGCGCTGGTCCTCACCCACGGCCACGAGGACCACATCGGCGCGACGCCGTACCTCCTGCGCGAGCGCGGCAACATCCCGCTCGTCGGCTCGAAGCTCACGTTGGCGCTGCTCGACAGCAAGCTGCGCGAGCACCGGCTCAAGGAGACGGTGCACCACGTCGTCAGCGAGGGCGAGAAGATCACCTTCGGCCCGTTCGAGCTGGAGTTCGTGGCCGTCAACCACTCGATCCCCGATGCCCTCGCCGTCGCGATCCGGACCCCGGCGGGCCTGGTGCTGCACACCGGCGACTTCAAGATGGACCAGCTGCCGCTGGACGGCCGGATCACCGACCTGCGTGCGTTCGCACGCCTCGGTGAGGAGGGCGTCGACCTGTTCCTGACCGACTCGACCAACGCCGAGACTCCCGGGTTCACACCGACCGAGAAGTCGATCACCCCGGCGATCCAGCAGGTCTTCCGCGAGTCGTCGCAGCGCATCATTGTGGCCTGCTTCGCCTCCCACATCCACCGCGTGCAGCAGGTGCTCGACACGGCGGTCGCCCACCAGCGCAAGGTCGCCTACGTCGGCCGCTCGATGGTGCGCAACATGGCGATCGCCAAGGAGCTCGGCTACCTCACCGTGCCGCCCGGCGTGCTCGTCGACGCCAAGGAGCTCGCCACCCTGCCGCCCGAGCGGGTCGTGCTGATCTCGACCGGATCGCAGGGCGAGCCGATGAGCGCGCTGAGCCGGATCGCCCAGCGCAACCACAACTTCGTGCACATCGAGGAGGGCGACACTGTCCTGCTCGCCTCCAGCCTGATCCCCGGCAACGAGAACGCCGTCTACCGCGTGATCAACGGCCTGGCCCGCTGGGGCGCGCGCGTCGTGCACAAGGGCAACGCGCTCGTGCACGTCAGCGGTCACGCCAGCGCCGGCGAGCTGCTCTACTGCTACAACATCGTCCAGCCGCGCACGGTGATGCCGGTGCACGGCGAGATCCGCCACCTCAAGGCCAACGCCGAGCTGGCCCAGGCCACCGGCGCGGCCGTCGTGCTCGCCGAGGACGGTCTGGTCGTCGACCTGGTCGATGGCGTCGCGAGCATCACCGGCAAGGTCGACTGCGGTTACGTCTTCGTCGACGGCACCTCGGTCGGCGACATCACCGAGTCCGACCTCAAGGACCGCCGGATCCTCGGCGAGGAGGGCTTCATCTCCGTGATCGTGGTGATGGACTCCGTCAGCGGCAAGGTCGCGGCCGGACCTGAGATCCACGCGCGCGGCAACGCGCTGGAGGGCACCAACTTCGACGACGTACGACGCCAGATCGTCGACGCGCTCGACCGGGCCGTCGCCGACGGCAACACCGACGCCTACCAGCTGCAGCAGACGGTCCGACGCGTCATCGGTCGCTGGGTATCCGGCACCCACCGCCGCCGTCCGATGATCATCCCGGTGGTCATCGAGGCCTGAGTCCGCCCACCCGGCGCTACTTTCCCCGCAGCACCCGGTGAGTCGGCGCTA
>WLIH01000023.1 GCA_009702305.1 Actinomycetota bacterium
GACTCCCGGCACGCCGGCACCGACCAGCTGCTCGCGCGCCACGGCGTCGCAGAGGCAGTGAGCTGGGAGGCCCCCGACGGCACGACGATCCAGGGCTTCCTGTGCCGGCCCACGACGCCCGGCCCGCACCCGCTGGTGGTCAACATCCACGGCGGCCCGGTGTGGGCCTTCCGCGGCACCTGGCAGCTCTTCTACCCGTGGGTGCCGCTGCTCGTCTCCCAGGGCTACGCCGTGCTCAACCCGAATCCGCGCGGCAGTGCCGGCCGCGGACAGGAATTCGCGGCGCAGGTCGTCGGCGACATGGGTGGCGCGGACACCGACGACTTCCTCAGCGGCATCGACGCGCTGGTGGAGCTGGGCATCGCCGACCCCGACCGGATCGGGCTGACCGGCGCGTCGTACGGCGGCTTCATGTCCAGCTGGCTGGTGACCCGCGACCAGCGGTTCGCCGCGGCGGTGCCGACCGCGCCGGTGACGGACTGGTACAGCCAGCACTTCACCAGCAACATCCCGTTCTTCGACCGGCTGTTCCTGGCCGGCGACCCGGCCGAGCCCGGCGACCGCTTCCACGAGCGCAGCCCGGTGATGCACGCCGCTGGGGTGACCACACCGTGTCTCAACGTCACCGGCGCGCTCGACCGGTGCACTCCTCCGGGCCAGGCTCGTGAGTTCCACACGGCGCTGATCGAGCACGGGGTGGAGTCGGTGCTGGTGACCTACCCGGAGGAGGGCCACGGGGTGAGAGCGTTCCCGGCCCTCATCGACTACTGCGCCCGGATGCTCGAGTGGTTCGAGCGTCACATGCCCGTCCACCCCACGGAGGAGACCCGATGACCGACCGCACCCTCGTCGTCCCCGGCGGCCACCAGGTCGCCTGCGCCGAGTACGGCGCGCCCGACGGCTCCCCGGTGCTCTACCTGCACGGGGCGGGCTCCAACCGGCTCGAGGGTGCCGCCTTCGACGCCCCTGCCCGCGCACAGGGGATCCGGCTGGTGGCGCTGGACCGTCCCGGGCGAAGCCTGCCGCTGCCCCCGACGGCCAGCCCGCTGGCCTACGCCGCGGAGGTCGCGGCCGTGGCCGACCACCTCGGCATCGGCCGCTTCGTCGTCGCCGGCCAGTCCAACGGCGGGATGTTCGCCTGCGCGGTGGCGCACGCGCTGGGTGACCGGGTGAGCGCCGTCGTGCCGATCAACCCGACCGTGCCGGCCGGCGACCCCGCCGTGCGCGCGGTGCTCGATCGGAGCGGGCGTCTCGCGTACAACCTGATCCGTCGCTTCCCCGGACTCATGTCGCGCGCCGTCTCCGGCGCCGGCCTCAAGGAGCCGACGGGGCGGCGTGCCGCCCACGACCCGGACGCCGGGCTGTGGCAGGACCCGCTCATCGGCGCCGTGCTCCGCGACGTCGCCCGGGAGCAGACGACGGTGGACTACCTCCGCAACGAGCTCGATCTGGGCATCGTGCACCCCTGGGACTTCGACCACCTGGCCCTGGCCCAGCCGGTGGAGTTCTTCATGGGTGAGCGCGACGGCGGCCTGCCTTACGTCCGCGTGTGGAGCGAGGGTCTCCCCGACTCCCGTGTGCACGTCGTGCCCGGTGGCCACATCGCGCACCTCGCTCCCGCAGCCGCCGACGAGCTGGTCGCCCTGCTGGCCGGCTCGCCCGCCACCTGATCCGGCCACGCTCCGGTGGGATCGGGTCAGACCCGGGGCGCCCGGACGCCACACTCGACGAGCCGCGCGACGTAGGTCTCCACGTTGCGCAGCTTGACGCTCTCGTAGCCGCGGACGAGATCGGGCAGCTCGGCGACCGCGACCGCACGCTCGTAGTCGCCGCGCAGGTCACTGGCCAGGTCGAGCACCGTGGCGCGGTAGTGGTCGCGCAGCTCGCGCTCGACCTTGCGCAGGTGGGCGTAGCCGAAGAGGTCGAGACGAGTGCCGCGCAGCGCCTTCATCCTCGCCAGCGTGCGCAACGAGCCGTGCGAGCGCGGACCGAAGGAGATCTTGGACGTGCGCCCCATCGCGCGCAGCACCGGCGGGTGCAGCTTGAAGGCGACCGTCCCGCCCGGGAACTCCCCGGCGGTCGCTGCCAGGAACGCCGGGTCGGTGAGCAGGCGCGCGACCTCGTACTCGTCCTTGTAGGCCGTCAGCTTGAAGAGCTGACGCGCCACCGCCTCGCTGAAGCGGGTCTCGGCGGTCGCGGCGCGCTCCGCCGACGCGACCTGCGCGACGACCGCGACGTAGGCGTCGGCCAGCCGCTCGTCCTGATACGCCACCAGGTCCGCTGCCCGCCGGGACACCAGGCGCAGCAGCTCGCCCTCCAGGCCGGCGGCCGCGACCGAGGCGGGGACGAGCGGCTCGACGTGCTGGGGCTCGGGGGGCGTGCCTGCGCGCCGGGCGGCCGCGAAGACGGCAGGGTCAGCGACGGCGACGCGGCCCCAGCGGAAGGCAGCGATGTTGGCAGCCACGGCCGTGCCGTTGATCCGGATGGCCTCCTCGATGGCGTCGGCTGGCAGCAGCAGCGCACCGGACTGGTAGGCCGCACCCACCAGCAGGAAGTTCGCGGCGACGGTATTGCCGAAGATGCGGTCCGCAGCCTCGAGCCCGTCGAGGTCGACCAGGTCGACGCACGCCGTGCCGACGCGGTCGAGCAGGTCGAGCTCGTCGTCGTGCTGGACGGCGGGGTCGTAGACCATCGCGCCCGTGGGGGTCCGGCTGGTCGAGACGACGGCCCGGGTGAGCCCGGCGTCGCCGTACTGCAGGTTGCGGTCCTCGGCCAGCGTGAGGAGGTCGAAGCCCAGGAAGCAGTCGGCGGAGCCCGGCGTGAGCCGGTTGGCGGGCTCGAGGTCGCCGGCCGCGAACCGCAGGTGGCCCGTGACCGGACCGGCCTTCTGCGACAGGCCCGTCTGATCGAGGGACTCGACCTCGTATCCCGCTCGCAGGGCGGCGGTGGCCAGGACCTGGTTGACGGTCACGATGCCGGTGCCGCCGATGCCGGCGAGGAAGACGTTCTGCGTGGAGGTGATCGTGTCGTCGCGCTCGCGGGCGGCCACCGGCGGGGGCTCGGGGTACGACGCGCGCCGCTTCTCAGCTCTCGGCCGACGGCGCAGGCGGCGCGCCCTGGGCGCGGTCTCCACCGTCACGAACGACGGGCAGTCGCCGTCGAGGCAGGAGTAGTCGGTGTTGCACGACGTCTGCTCGATGCGGGTCTTGCGGCCGTATTCCGTCTCGACCGGCTGCACCGAGAGGCAGTTGCTCTTCTGGCCGCAGTCGCCGCAGCCCTCGCACACCGCCTCGTTGATCACGACGCGCTGGGTGCGGTCGGGGAGCGTGCCGCGCTTGCGCTGACGCCGAGCATCGGCGGCGCAGTGCTGGTCGTAGATGAGCACGGTGACGCCCGGCGTCTCGCGCAACAGGACCTGCGCCTCGTCCAGCCGGTCGCGGTGCCAGACCACGGTGCCGGTGGCCATCGCCCGGCGGCGGTGCCGCTTCGGCTCGTCGGAGCAGACGATGATCTTGGCGACGCCCTCACTGGCGAGCTTGTGGGTCAGCCGGGAGACCGAGAGCGCGCCCTCGGCGTCCTGCGCGCCCGTCATCGCGACGACGTCGTTGTAGAGGATCTTGTAGGTGATGTTGACCCCGGCGGCGATGCAGGCCTGGACGGCGAGCTGACCGGAGTGGAAGAAGGTGCCGTCGCCGACGTTCTGGAAGACGTGGCCGGCATCGGTGAACCACGACTGACCGATCCACTGGGCGCCCTCGCCGCCCATCTGGGTGACGCCCGTGACGGCGCTGTCCTCGCGCTCGGAGACGGTCACCATGACGTGGCAGCCGATCCCGCCGCCGCCCATGGAGCCCTCGGGCAGTGCGGTCGACCGGTTGTGCGGGCATCCGCTGCAGAAGTACGGCGCGCGGCTGGTGCTCAGCAGCGGGAGCTGGGTCCGCTCGACCCGGGGCGGCTTCATCTCCACGACGTCTTGGAGCAGGTGCCGCAACGGCGCCAGCAGCCGGCCGGCGGTCAGCTCGCCGTCCGCGGGGATCAGCCGTCGACGCTCGGCGTCCAGCTTGCCGAGGATCTGCGGGGTGTGCTCGCCGCCGTAGAGCAGGTCGCGGATCTGGGTCTCGATGAAGGAGGTCTTGTCCTCGACCACGACGAGCCGCTCGAGACCGGCGGCGAAGTCGGTGATCGTGTCCCGGGACACCGGACTCATCAGGGCCAGCCGCAGGACACGGACACCGGCCAGCGCGAGGTCGTCGTCGGCGACACCGAGGTCGGTCAGCGCCTGGCGCATCGAGTCGTAGCAGGAGCCGGAGGCGACCAGACCGACCCTGGCCTGCGGCGGGTCGACCTCGAGGACGTCGAGGCGGTTGGCGGCGGCGTAGGCCTGCACGAGCGCGGCGCGGGGTCCGACCAGCTCGGCCTCCGCGGCGACGATGGCGAGCGGCTTGACCACCATCGGGCGCTGCTCGTAGACGTACGGCGTGCCCTCCCACTCCACCAGCGGGTGGACGGGCGTCACGGCGCCGGCCTCGGGCCCGATCGCCCAGGCACCGTCAGCCACGTCGGCGACGATCTTGAGCGCCACGACGCAGCCGGAGGAGCGCGACAGCTCGATGGCGTGCAACCCGAGCGTGACGATCTCGGCGGCGTTGCGCGGGAAGAGCACCGGGATGCCCAGAGCGGCCAGGGATCGCTCGCTGACTGCCGGCACGGTCGAGGACTTCGACGCCGGGTCGTCACCCACGAGCAGGACGGCGCCGCCGCTCGGGTGGACGCCGAACAGGTTGGCGTGCCGCAGGGCGTCGGTCGCGCGATCGACTCCGGGGCCCTTGCCGTACCAGAAGCCGGTCACGCCGTCGAAGCGCCGCTCGCCCAGCGGGAGGTCGATCTGGCTGCCCCACACCGAGGTCGCGGCGAGCTCCTCGTTGAGACCGGGCACGAAGCGGATGTCGTGGTCGTCGAGGACCTGGCGCAGGTCGCCGAGGAGCTTGTCGAGGCCGCCGAGCGGGCTGCCCTGGTAGCCGGAGACGAACGACGCGGTGTGGAGTCCGCGTCGACGGTCGAGGGCGCGGTGCTCGACGAGCAGCCGCGCGATCGCCTGGACGCCGGTGACCAGCGTGGCAGGCGCACCGACGCGGAACCGGTCGTCGAGGTCGTACGCCGGAGCGGGCGCGGCCTGCGCGGGGACGCTCAGGTCCGACCGTTCGAGCAGCTCGGTCATGCCACGTCTCCCGTCCGGGCCGCGGTCAGTCGGTCCGCCACGATCTCGGCGGCGACCCGGCCGGGTGGACGGCCGGTCGCGTCGGAGCGCACGAGCACCTCGCGCACGGTGTCGGCGATCGCCGAGATCGCCGCGGTGACCTCGTCGGCCGAGCGCTCGTGCACCTCCCCCGACACCTGGATCAGCCCGCCGGCATTGGCGACGAAGTCCGGGACCCAGGTGATGCCGCGGCGGTGCAGCAGAGCGCCGACGGCCGAGGTCGACAGCTGGTTGTTGGCCGCACCGCAGACGATCTCGGCACGGATCGCGTCGACCGAGGAGGGGTGCAGCGTGGACCCGAGCGCGCAGGGTGCGTAGACGTCGATCGGCGCATCGATCACCGAGTGCCGCACCGTGGTGGTGGGGTGCCGCTCGAGCAGGCGGGCGAGGGAGTCGCCCGAGGTGTCGGTCACGACCACCCTCGCGCCGGCCTCGACGAGCAGCGAGACCAGCTGGGCTCCGACCTTGCCGACCCCCTCCACGCCGACCCGGCGGCCCGTCAGTCCGTCCGGCCCCCATCGGTGCTCGGCGGCCGCGCGGATCGAGCAGAAGACGCCGTACGCCGTCGAGAAGCCGCTGTCGCCCGTGCCGCCGGTGCTGCCGGTGACGTAGCGGGTCGCCGTCGCCACGACATCGAGGTCGGCGGCCGTGGTGCCGACGTCGGCAGCCGTGTAGTAGCGACCACCCAGGCTGTCGACGAAGCGACCGTAGGCGCGCAGCAGGTCGTCGGTCTTCAGCCGCCGCGGGTCGCCGATGATGACCGCCTTGCCGCCGCCCAGCGCGATGCCGGCAGCCGCGGCCTTGTGGGTCATGCCCTGCGACAGGCGCAGGACGTCGGTGAGCGCATCGGCCTCGCTCGCGTACGGGTAGAACCGCGTGCCTCCCAGGGCCGGCCCCAGCCGGGAGTCGTGGATGGCGATGATCGCCCGCAGACCGGTCTCGGCGTCGTGGCAGAACACGACCTGCTCGTGAGCGGCCGAGCTCAGCTCGTCCGAGCGCTCGAAGACCAGGTCGGCGAGGGGGGCGGGGGCGACAACCGTCATGAGAGCAGGGTGGGACCACCGTGGGGCGGCTCACAACGGAGATCGTCGAGGTTGGCGACAGATAGCAACATGTCCGATGTATCGGCCGTGGAATTGGCAACGAATCAGCCGCGTCACCTACATTCTGATGCGTGAGCGACCTGGCGACCCTCGACGACACCGACCGGGCGATCCTCGCGCTGCTGCAGGAGAACGCCCGGCGGCCGCTGCGCGACATCGCCGCCTCGGTCGGCCTCACCGTCGCGCCGGTGCAGCGCCGGATCGCGCGCCTCGAGCGGGTCGGCGTGATCGAGCGCTACACCGTGAAGGTCAACCAGGGTCGCATCGCGAGCGGGATCGAGGCGATGACCGAGCTGCACTTCGCCGACGACCTGGACCTGGCCCAGATCATGGAGTTCGTGGCCCAGATCCCCGAGGTCCAGGAGGTGCTCACCCTGGCGGGCGACCCCGACGCGCTGGTCCGGATCAGGGTCGAGGGCGTCGACGACCTGCGCCGCGTCGTCAGCTCCCTGCGATCGGGCGCGGCGGTCACGAGCACCAAGACGCTCGTCGTCCTGGAGCAGTGGACCCGTCACGACTGAGAGCGTCGGAGCACTCGACGCACGGGCGGGTGCGGGTCCGGGTCAGGCCCAGGCAGCGGCGGCGCCGGCGAACGAGACCACCCGCTCCCCGGTCGTCGCCCGGCGTGCCAGCCACAGCGCCTGCAGCTGGTGGTAGACGTCCGGCTTGCCGGGCCACACGGTGCCGGAGGGCCGCAGGTCGGCATCGAGCTCGTGCCACCACGAGCCCCCGTCGAGATCGACGTGGTGCGCCTCGGCGAAGCCCAGCCAGCGCTCGAGGTCACGCTCGGCATCGTCGTCCAGCCCGACCGTGATCCTCATGGCCGCGTTGGCCACCGCCTCCGCGATCACCCAGTGCATCCGCTCCCGCACGACCGGCGCGCCGTCGAAGTCGGTGGTGTAGACGAAGCCGTCCGTCCCGTCGGCGGCCCAGCCGTCGCGGATCGCGGCCCCGGTGAGGGCCGCGGCCGCGCCGAGAAGACCCTGCCGGTCGGCCGCCACACGGTGCGCCCGGTCGCGGGTCGACGCCACGTGCAGGTGCAGCAGCAGGCGGGACCACTCGAGGAGGTGCCCGATCGTCACGCCGTAGGGCTGGAACGGGTCCGCCGGCCGGTCGCGGTGGTGCTCGGGCTGCGGCACCCAGGCTTCGTCGAAGTGCTCGGGCAGCCGCCAGGAGAAGCCCGGTCCGAGGTCGTGGGCCACCCGCTCGCCGATCCGCGTCGCCGCGGCCAGCGCCCAGGAGTCGCCGCTCACGTCGTACGCCGCCAGCAGCGCCTCGACCGCGTGCATGTTCGCGTTGAGGCCGCGGTAGGCGTCGCACGTCGCGAAGTCGCGGTCCCAGGCGTCGACGACCATGCCGTGCTCCTCCTCCCAGAAGCGCTCGCGCAGGACGGCGACCGCCTCGGCCAGCAGCTCGGGACCGCGCGGGTGGCCGGCTGCGGTGGCCGTGGCCCCGGCGAGCACGACGAACGCGTGCGCATAGCCCGCCTTGCTGTCGTCGTCCGGAGCGCCGTCCGGTCGCAGGGTCGTGAACCAACCGCCGCTGCGCTCGTCGCGCCACGGCCCGAGGAGCGCGGCGACACCGTGGTCGAGCAGCGCGCGGGCTCCGGCACGGTCGGGCCCGAGCAAGGAGGCCAGCCCGAACACGTGGGTCATCCGGCAGGTGATCCAGAGCTCCACCGGGGCCTGCGGGGGCACGGAGCCGGTCGCGTCGAGGTGGCCGAAGCCCGCGTCGACCCGGGCCCGCGCGGCGAAGTCGAGGAGCCGAGCGATCTCGACGTCCAGGTCCATCGACCTCACCCGGCCTGAGCGTCGACGGCAGCGTCGCTGCCCGCCGACGAGGACAGCGTCGCGGCCACGCCGGCCACGCGCAGCGCCAGCGCCACGAACTCCTCGGCGAACTCAGCCGCGTGGATCTCCGGCTGGTAGGGGTACTGCACGGCGGCGGACTGACCCATCGCCGCCAGCGTCCACATGGTCGTGCGGAGGTGGGCGATGTGGAAGCTGCCCTCGTCGTGCCCGCGTCGCAGCACCTGCGCCAGCAGGTCCCTCGTCGCCTGGCGGTGGTTGCGCACGATGGCGAGCGGCTCCGGCGCGAGGTGGGCGGTCTCGGTGCCGATGACGAGGGTGAGCCGAGGGAACTCGCAGCTCATCAGCACGTGGGTCCGCACGAGCGCCTCGAGCTGGGCGGTCGGCGAGCTGCCGGCGTGGACCAGGGCCGACAGGAGCTCGGAGTGGGCGTGCGCCCATCCGAAGAGGACGAGGCGCTCGAGGATCGCGTCCTTGCTGGCGAAGTGGTTGTAGAGACTCGGCGCCTGCATGCCCAGCTCGGCGGCAATGTCACGGGTCGTCGAGGCGACGAAGCCCTTGGTCGCGAAGAGCCCCATGGCCGCAGCGAGCACGCGCCGCTGGCCGCCGGTCAGCTCAGGCGTCGGCGGCAGAGCGTCGGGCTCGAGATCGGTGCGCCAGGTAGCGGACGGCGGACCGGGGAGCTGGAGGGGTCCGTTCGTCATGGACCTACGACACCACGAGGGCACCGCGATCGGCAACCAGGAGTCTGCTCACGGACGTTCACGTCCAGACGCGTCGACCTGGACGCGGGAGCGTGACTCTTGACACTCGTGCCGGTCGATCGCAAACTAACAGTCGTTAGTACGACGAAAGGCTGATCATGCCGCTGCTCGACCGTCCCGGCGCCACGATCCACTGGGAGGAGCAGGGCAGCGGCACGCCCCTCCTGCTCATCATGGGGACCAGGATGTCCTCGGCCATGTGGTACCCCGTGCTGCCGCACCTCGCCGCGCACCACCGCGTCATCACCCTCGACAACCGCGGAGCCGGGAAGTCCTCGCCCAGCAGCGACTTCACCATCGCCGACATGGTCGAGGACTGCGTGGCCGTGCTCGACGCCGCCGGCGTCGATCGCGCCCATGTCTACGGCGTCTCGCTCGGCGGCGGGCTGACCCTGGAGCTCGGCATGACCCATCCCGACCGGGTGCGCTCGCTCGTCCTGGGCTGCGTGGGTGCGAAGACCGAGGTCTCCCCGCCGGCGGGCCGGCCCAACCCGCTGCTGAAGCTGGTGCCGAAGAAGCTGCTCTTCCGCCTGATCGCGCCGGCGTTCTACGGCCCGGCGTGCGACCCGACGGCCCGAGCGATCGACATGGACATCCTGCGCCAGGACCCCTACGACCCGGAGACCGTCGCGCAGCAGAGCCGGGCGACCCAGGCCTACGCCACGAGCTGGGAGAGAGTCGAGGCCGTGAGCGCGCCCACCCTCGTCCTGCACGGCGACCGTGACACGGCCGTGCCGGTCGAGGGCGGACGCCAGCTGGCGGCGCGGATCCCCGGCGCGCGGATCGTGGAGTACCCCGGCGCCGGCCACAACTACCTGGTCGGTCGCGGCGAGCAGACCGCCCAGCACGTGCTTGACTTCCTCGCCGAGGTGGACGCCGGGGTCGCCTCGTGACCACCTTCGTCGAGCTGCTCGACGTCCGGGCCGACGAACGTCCCGACGCCGCGGCACTCACCTGCGAGGCCGTCACCCTCACCCGCGCCGACGTCCGCGATCTCAGCCGCAGCCGGGCCGCAGACCTCGCCGCCCAAGGCGTCGTCGCGGGCGACTTCGTCAGCATCGCACTGCCGAACTCCCCCGACTTCCTCGTCTGGGCGATCGCCGCCTGGCGGCTCGGCGCCGTGCCGCAGCCGCTCTCGCACCGGATGGCGCCGCCCGAGCTGCAGGCGATCGCCGACCTGGTGCGTCCGCGCGGGATCGTCGGCACCCGCATCCCCGGCCACGCCGAGCTGGTCCCCGGCGCCGGCGACGGGCCGCTGCCCGACGACGCTCCAGTGTCGCCGTACTGGAAGGCGCCGACGAGCGGCGGCTCCACCGGCCGCCCCAAGGTCATCGTCGCCAACGCGCCGGCGCTCGCCGAGCAGGTGCTGCCGTTCGGCGACCTGCTGCTCATGCCCGCGGACGACGTGGCCCTGGTGCCCGGACCCCTGCACCACAACGCGCCCTTCATGTTCGCGACGCTCGCGCTACTGCGCGGCAACCACGTGGTGCTGCAGCCGCGCTTCGACGCCGAGACCTGCCTGATCGACGTCGCTCGGCACCGGGCTCGGTGGATGTACGCCGTGCCGACGATGATGCAGCGCATCTGGCGCCTCGATCCCGAGGTGCGCGAGCGCCACGACCTGAGCAGCCTGGAGCACGTCGTGCACATGGCCGCACCCTGCCCGCCGTGGCTCAAGCGTGCGTGGATCGAGTGGCTCGGTCCGCGGGCCGTGATCGAGGTGTACGCCGCCACCGAGGCACAGGCCGCGACCCGGATCGACGGAGTCGAGTGGCTGGCGCGCCCCGGCTCGGCCGGGCGGGTGATCCTCGGCGAGATGCAGGTGCTCGACGACGACCTGCGCCCGGTCGCCCCGGGGACCGTCGGTCGGATCTGGATGCGCCGCGGGCCGGACGCGGAGCCGCCGTACTTCTACGTCGGTGCCGCCGCGAAGGCGGCCGACGGCGGCTGGGAGTGCCTGGGCGACATCGGTGTCATCGACGCCGACGGCTACGTGTTCCTCACCGACCGCGACTCCGACATGATCCTGGTCGGCGGGTCCAACGTGTATCCCGCCGAGGTCGAGGCCGCGATCGACGAGCACCCCTCCGTGCTGTCGTGCTGCGTCATCGGGCTGCCCGAGCCCGACCTCGGTGCCGTGCCGCACGCGATCGTGCACGCGTCGCGGCCGGTCAGCGACGAGGAGCTCGTGGCCTTCGTGCGCGAGCGACTCTCGCCGTACAAGCTGCCCCGCTCGTTCGAGTACGTCGACGAGTCGGTGCGCGACGATGCGGGCAAAGTCCGGCGCTCGGCTCTGCGCGCGGCCCGTCTGGAGAAGGTGTGAGATGAAGGGCATCCCGTTCGGCCTCGAGGGCGAGCCGGTCCGCGTGGCCGGTGCGCTCGGCCTGCCACCTGGTCGCCACGGCACCGGCATCAGCCGGATGAGCCTGCGGTCCTTGGCCCAGACCCTGGATGCCGAGCTGCCCCTGATCGCCGCGAGCCCCTCCGGCGTGCGGCTGGAGCTGCGCACCGATGCCGACGTGCTCGAGCTCGAGCTGCACCTGACCCGGTTGCAGGTCTTCGACCGTCCGGTCACCGACCTGGTCCTCGACATCGTCGTCGACGGCGGCGCCCCGCGTCGGGTCGAGGTCGACGGCGGCGCCGTCCTGCACCTGCGCGGACCGGAGGGCATGTCGCTCGAGGATGCCGCGCCGCTGACGCTCACCATCGATGGCCTTGGCGAGGGCGAGAAGGATGTCGAGATCTGGCTGCCCCACAACGGCTTCGCCGAGCTGTGCGCCGTGCGGATCCCCGACGACGCCTGCGCGTCGGCCGTCGTCCGCCCGCGCACCAGGTGGGTGCATTACGGCAGCTCGATCAGCCACTGCCTGGAGGCCCGCCGACCCACCGAGACCTGGCCGGTGTCCGTCGCACGACGCCACGACCTCGACCTCGTCAACCTCGGCCTGGGCGGTCACTGCCACGTCGACCAGCACGTGGCACGCGACATCCGCGACCTCGCCCCGGACCTGGTCAGCCTCAAGCTCGGTGTCAACGTGGTCAACCACGACAGCTTCCGCGAGCGGACGTTCGTGCCGACCGTCCACGGCTTCCTCGACACCCTGCGCGAGCGGTTGCCCGACACCCCGATCCTGATCCTGAGCCCCATCGTCTGCCCGCCCGCGGAGGACGTCCCGGGCCCGACGCTGCCCGGCGAGGACGGCCAGTTCTACGCTCCGCCGCGCGACCCCGCAGTCGCCAAGGGTGCGCTGTCGGTCGGCCGGATCCGCGAGCTGCTCGTGGCGATCGTCGCGCAGCGGGTGGCGGCCGGCGACGACCACCTCGTCTACCTGAGCGGGCTGGAGCTCTTCGGGCCCGACGACGCCGGGGACCTCTACGACTCGCTGCACCCGTCGCCGGAGGGCTACCTCGTGATCGCCGA
>WLIH01000230.1 GCA_009702305.1 Actinomycetota bacterium
GTCCGTGCCGCCAGGTCGCGCCGATCCTCGACGAGATCGCCGGCGCCCACGGCGACAAGATCACGTTCTTCAAGATGAACGTCGACGAGAACCCCGTCACCCCGTCGTCCTACCGGGTGACCGGCATCCCGACGATCAACGTCTACCAGGGCGGCGAGGTCGTGAAGTCGATCGTCGGCGCCAAGCCGAAGGCCGCGCTGCTCAACGAGCTGGCCGACTACCTCGCCTGAGACGCTCCCACGATGACCCGCCCGAGACTCTCGGGCGGGTCATCGTGCGTCCGGGGCGCGTCGCACCGGATCGGGCGCGGCCTGGGGCCGCACGACGCCGACCAGCCGCTCGATGGCGGCCTCGACCTCGTCACGCCAGGTCAGCGCCGATCGCAGATCCATGCGCATGCGCGGGTGGCGGGGATGGGCGCGCTGGGTGCGGAACCCGACCCGGGAGAGGAAGTCGGCCGGCAGCGTGCAGGCCGCCGTCCCCGATCCCGCGAACGCCTCGACCGCACGGATGCCACCGCGCTCGATCAGGTCGCGCGCCATCGACTGCACGAGCATCCGACCGAGACCGGCGCCGGCGTGCTCCGGGTCGACGTACGCCGTCGTGAGCAGCACCGCGTCGGTCGACACCGGGGCGGTCGGGAAGGCGCCCGCGGTGGGCACGAATGCCGCCGGGGCGTAGACCAGGTGACCCACGACCCGACCGTCGACGACCGCGACCCGGCCGCACGAGCCCCACTCCCGCAGCACCGTCGCGAGCCAGGCGTGCTTCTCGTCGGCCCGGGCCTCCGCGGTGGCCAGCCTGGTCCGGCGCACCGCGTCCAGCTCCCAGAAGACGCACGTGCGGCACGGCGTGCCGAGCTCCTCGAGATGGTCCGGGGTCAGCCGGACGATCTTGCGAGCCATGTCACCTCCAGCCGGACGGTGAGCGAGGTCGCAGCCGGTCCAAGGGACCAAACCGCGATCCTTGCGTGCGCGGCAGCCTGCCATCGTCCATGCTAGAGGGGTCATGGACATCACGCCCGCGCGCCCGCACCCCCGCCTCGACACCTACGTCGACCGTTACGCCGCGCGCACGGCAGGGATGACGGCCTCCGAGATCCGGGCACTGTTCGCGGTGGCCTCGCGGCCCGAGGTCGTCTCGCTCGCCGGCGGCATGCCCAACATCTCGGGCCTGCCCCTCGACGTGGTCGGCAGCGCGATCAGCGACCTGATCGCCCAGCAGGGCCCGATCGCGATGCAGTACGGCTCCGGTCAGGGCGTCCCGGAGCTCCGCGAGCAGATCACCGAGGTGATGCGGCTCGAGGGCATCGAGGCGCACCCCGACGACGTGGTGGTGACGGTCGGCTCGCAGCAGGCCGTCGACCTGGTCACCCGCATCTTCATCGACCCGGGCGACGTCGTGATCTGCGAGGCGCCGTCCTACGTCGGCGCGCTGGGCGTCTTCAAGGCCTATCAGGCCGAGGTCGTGCACGCCGAGATGGACTCCGACGGGCTGGTCCCCGAGGCGTTGCGGCAGGCGATCGCGTCGGTCGAGGCGGCCGGCAAGACGATCAAGTTCCTCTACACGATCCCGAACTTCCACAACCCCGCCGGTGTGACCCTCTCGGCCGCACGCCGCACGGAGATCCTCGATATCTGCCGTCAGCACAACGTGCTGATCCTCGAGGACAACCCCTACGGCCTGCTCGGCTTCGACCGCGAACCGATCCGCGCGCTGCGCGCCGACGAGGCCGAGAACGTCATCTACCTCGGCTCGTTCTCCAAGACCTTCGCCCCCGGCTTCCGGGTGGGGTGGGCGCTGGCGCCGCACCCCGTGCGCGAGAAGCTGGTGCTCGCCCAGGAGTCGGCGACGCTGTGCCCGCCCCAGTTCTCCCAGATGGCCGTGTCGGCGTACCTCTCCAACCACGACTGGCAGGGCCAGATCAAGCAGTTCCGCGAGATGTACCGCGAGCGCCGCGACGCCATGATCGACGCCCTCGACGACATGATGCCGGCCAGCTGCCGGTGGAACGTCCCCGACGGCGGCTTCTACGTCTGGCTGACCCTCCCGCCGGGCATCGACGCCAAGGCGATGCTGCCGCGCGCCGTGACGGCTCGCGTGGCCTACGTGCCCGGCACCGCGTTCTTCGCCGACGGCTTCGGGTCCAGCTCGATGCGGCTCTCCTTCTGCTACCCGACGCCCGAGCGGATCCGCGAGGGCGTGCGCCGCCTCGCCGGCGTGCTCGAGGCCGAGATGGAGCTGCGCGCGACCTTCGGTGCGTCCGCGCCGGAGCGGGGCATCGGGCCCTATCACGGCTACGACGCTCCTGGGACGGACCTCAGCTGATGCTCGACCTGACCTACCCGCCGATCATCCTCACCGCCAAGACCGCCTTCCGGGCCCTGGGCCAGCGTTTCCAGATGACCGGCACCGAGCACGTGCCGCGCAAGGGCGGCGTGCTGCTGGCCTACAACCACATCGGGTACGTCGACTTCGTCTACGGCGGCCTGGCCGCCAACCCGTCGGGACGCAAGGTGCGCTTCATGGCCAAGCGCGAGCTCTTCGACCACAAGGCGTCCGGCCCGCTGATGCGCTCGCTGCACCACATCGAGGTCGATCGCGGCGAGGGCCTGGCGTCGTACCACACCGCCGTCGAGTACCTGCGTGCCGGCGAGGCGGTCGGGATCTTCCCCGAGGCCACGATCTCGCGGTCGATGGAGCTCAAGGAGTTCAAGACCGGGGCGGTGCGCATCGCCGCGGACGCGGGGGTGCCGTTGGTGCCCGTCATCCTCTGGGGCACCCAGCGGATGATGACCAAGGACCACCCGCGCGACTTCTCGCGGGGCAAGACCATCGCGATCTCCGTCGGAGCCCCGCTCGACGTCGAGGGGCTCGACCCCGTCGCCGCGACCGAGCTGCTGCGCACCACCATGGCGACGATGCTCGAGCAGGTCATCTCCGCCTACCCCGCCGACGAGCAGCCGCCCGGCTCCTGGTGGGTCCCGGCCCGTCTCGGCGGCTCGGCTCCCACGCCTGAGCGGGCTCTCGAGCTCGACGCGGCGGAGAAGCGCGAGCGCGCCGAGCGGCGCCGAGCGAAGGCCGCCGAGTAGCGCTCGACCCCTGTTGCTGCAGGTCAGCGCCTTAGGTCGACTGATCGCTCTGTTGCTTTAGAGATATGTCGCTTTGTCGACATAGTCATATGTCGCGATATCGCCCACGGAGACGGGCAGCCTGCCCACAGGTCAGACGGGGCGGTCGGTCCGGTTGCGCGGGTCCATGATGTCGACGATGCGGCGCAGGTCGTCGAGAGACGCGAACTCCACCGTGACCTTGCCCTTGGTGCGCCCCAGCTCCACCTTGACGCGCGTCTCCAGCCGGTCGGAGAGCCGCTCGGCCAGGTCGGCCAGCCCCGGCGCGGTCGGCTTGTTGCGCCGAGCCGAGCGCTGCCCTGCCGCGACGCCGGTCTCGCCGATGGCGACGATCTCCTCGAGCGCCCGCACGCTGATGCCCTCGGCGACGACCCGCTGGGCCAGACGGTCCTGTAGGTCGGGATCGGGCACGGCGAGCAGCGAGCGCGCATGGCCGGCCGAGAGCACACCGGCGGCGACGCGTCGCTGCACCGCCGGGCTCAGCTTCAACAACCGGAGGGTGTTGCTGATCTGCGGCCGCGACCGGCCGATCCGAGCAGCCAGCTCCTCGTGCGTGCAGCCGAAGTCCTCGAGCAGCTGGCCGTAGGCCGACGCCTCCTCGAGCGGGTTGAGCTGCGAGCGGTGGAGGTTCTCCAGGAGTGCGTCGCGGAGCATGTCGTTGTCGTCGGTGTCGCGCACGATCACCGGGATCAGCTCGAGACCCGCCGCCTGCGAGGCCCGCCACCGGCGCTCGCCCATGACCAGCTCGTAGGAGTCCTGCTCGAGCCGTCGCACCACGATGGGCTGCAACAGCCCGACCTCGCGGATCGAGTGCACCAGCTCGGCCATCGCCTCCTCATCGAAGACCGTGCGTGGCTGGACATGGTTCGGCACGATCTGGCCGGGAGGCAGCTCGGTGAAGTAGGCGCCGGCGACCGGCACGAGCTCCGGTCCGCTCGACGCCCGCTCTGGCACCAGCTCTGATACTGGATCCCCGGAGGCGGTGTCGTTGCTCCCCCCGGCCTCGGCCGGGCCGGTCGGGATGAGGGACCCGAGGCCGCGGCCCAGGCCGCGCCGGGCCGGTGGACGGTTCGCGTTCACGCGGGTGCTCCCTTCGTCGCGATCTCGCGGGCTGCTTCCAGGTAGCTCAAGGCCCCCGGTGAGCCCGGGTCGTAGGTCATCACGGTCTGGGCGTACGACGGAGCCTCGGAGACCCGCACCGAGCGCGGGATCGAGGTCTTCAGGACCTGGTCGCCGAAGTGCTCCCGGACCTCCTCGGCGACACCGGCGGCCAGCCGGGTGCGGGCGTCGTACATCGTCACCAGGATCGTGGAGACGGCCAGGTCGGGGTTGAGGTGCTTGCGGACCATGTCGACCGTCTCCAACAGCTGGCCCAGGCCTTCGAGGGCGTAGTACTCCGCCTGGATCGGGATCATCATCTCCTCACCGGCCACGAGGGCGTTGAGCGTGAGCAGGCCCAGTGAGGGCGGGCAGTCGATGAGGACGTAGTCGAACCGCTCCTCCCCCGCGCTGGCGGCGTCGCCCACCCACGGGTGGCCGTGGATCGCCGTGCGCAGACGTCCCTCCCGCGCCACGACGCTCACCAGCTCGATCTCGGCGCCGGCGAGGTCGATCGTGGCCGGCACGACCCAGAGGTTGGCGACGTCGGGGCAGGAGGCGACGACCTCGGTCAGCGGCTGCCCGTCGACGAGGGCGTCGTACGTCGACGGGACACCACGGCGGTGCTCGACGTTGAGCGCCGTCGACGCGTTGCCCTGCGGGTCGAGGTCGATGACCAGGACCCGCTGACCGAACTGCGCCAGGCCCGCGGCGACGTTCACCGTCGTGGTGGTCTTGCCGACCCCGCCCTTCTGGTTGGCGACGACGAAGATGCGGGTCGAGGCCGGCCTCGGGAGCGGCGGACGCAGCCGGGTGCCCTCGCGCACCAGCAGGCTGTGCTCGGTGGCGCGCGCCAATGGGGTCGCGTCCTCCGGGAAGTCGCTGGCCAGGTCGGCCAGGTCGGCGGCGGTGCGCACCCGGTAGCTGGGCCTCGAGTCGTCGTCCGGCATGGAAGCGGTCCCCGTTTCACGTGAAACATCGTCGTTCGGTGGTCTGGTCATCCCCTGTGGAGGAACGCCGTTCGTCTGTGGATAACTCACGCCATTGAGCGTGCCGCGACCGGTGGAAAACCCTGATCCGGCATCACGGCCGCCGCCGGCGGCCCGAGGTGCGGTCGTCCGCGCGTGATCTCCGACCGCCAGCACGAGCCTCCGGCCGGGCAAGCGGCCAAGATACCGCCGACGGATCCGCCCAGGCCACCCGCACTGCCCGCGTCGGGACCTCGA